>NZ_CABDWS010000026.1 GCF_901447495.1 Haloimpatiens lingqiaonensis | reverse complement strand
CTTCTTGCTAATATTTATATATATTTTCTGAGAAAGAACAAAAAGATTACTATAGTCGCTTAAAAAAGGAAATAAAGTTTCTAAGTAATCTTTTTATAAAGTTAATTTACGCACAATCTGCTGGGGTGTAATTTTTACCAATAATTCAATAAAAAACAAAACGCATAGATAAAGTAAACTAAACTTTTAATCTATGTGTTTTTTTATGCTATTGATATTACTTGAAAAAATACTTGCTAATCTGTAGGATAATGGTATCTGGTTATGCAAAATTAGGTTAATAACATTAATTTAATAATAAGGAACGAATGTTTGTATAAATTCTTTCTAGTTGGAAATAATAAGTAATATATTTAAGTTGAAGCCAGAATATATAAATGTTAAAATATAAATATATAATAGGATAAAGAGATTATAAGGAGTTGTTATTTTGGAAAATAAAATACTAGGGTTACTTAATCAATTAGTAGATGGTCAAAATAAAATAAATGACAGATTAGATAAAATAGAAAGTAAGATAGATTCAGTCATAGATCAAACTGCTGACTTAACAGAATTTAGAACTGAGATGAAAGATTTTAAAAATAAATCAATTAATGAACTTCAAGATATTAAAGATAACTTAAATAATGTTGAAGTAATAACAGCAAGTAACTGGAAAGATATTGCAAAATTAAAAGCAGTGAAATAGTTATCAAACAAAAAACTCTTCCACTCTGCTATATACTTTTTTGTCATCACTCGGGTTGTAATTTTTATCAATAATTCAATAAAAAACAAAACACATAGATAAAGTAAACTAAACTTTAATCTATGTGTTTTTTTATCCAGAGACTTACCTGCCGTAACACTCCCACTTTTAATAAAGTGGGAGATAACGGCAGCTACGTCCCTGGATAACGATCTCTAACCTTCAGTTGGAGTAAAAACTCCATCTGAAGGTTAGAGATCTGTTTATGCTAATTTTCCTTCATTCAAATTTCCATAAAAAATAAAGCAAATTAATGTGTAAAATTTATAGAAATGGTCATAATCAAGAATAGTGATGAAAAAGGAGGATGTTGTTTTGCCTACACCAAAAGTACCTTGGTTTCCCGGAAGCAGCTGCCATATAACTGCAAGAGGCAACCATAGAAATGATATATTTAGAGATGGAGAAGATTTTCAATACTATTTAATATTGATAGAAGAGGCATTAGACCACTTTAAATATGATAGATATAAGATAATTTGCTATTGTTTGATGGATAACCATGTACACATATTAATAGAAACAAAGGATAAACCACCAGGTAAATTTATAGGGAGGGTAAATGCCATGTATGCAAAATATTTTAATAAAAAATATAATTACATAGGCCACTTATTTCAAGACAGGTATCATCCACAGTTTATAGAAACAGATGCCCAAATGCTTGAGGCTAGCAGATATATTCATTTAAATCCAGTGAAAGCTAATATGGTTGAAAAACCAGAGGAGTATCAGTGGAGCAGCTATAGCATGTACATAGGTGAAAGAAAAGAAAAAATTATATGTTCTGACAAAATTCTTTGTTATTACAAGGAAGCAGATAAAAGAGAGTTATATAAGAACTTTGTGGAAAGTGGTATAAAAGTTAAAATTGATGCATGATGGATGCATTATGAAATTGATCATAGTTTAATTTTAAGGAAAAGGAGATGAAATCTTTGGCTTCAGTTGTAAATAGTTTTGCCATAAGTGGAATAGATGCATATACAGTTAAAATAGAAACGGACACTATTTACGGTAAACCAGCTGTTTCTATTGTAGGCTTAGGTGACACTGCCATAAAAGAAGCGAGGGAAAGATTAGAAGCAGCTGTTGTTCATTCTAAATATGAATTCCCTAAAATGAAAATAGTGGTGAATCTTTCGCCCTGTGATGTTAAAAAAAGCGGTTCACACTTTGATTTAGGTATGGCTGTAGGTCTTCTCATACAATCTAAACAGTTGTGCGCAGGGGATTTGTCCACCTTTGGATTTATAGGAGAATTATCATTGAATGCAGACTTAAGGCCATGCAGTGGTGTACTGCCTATGGTTATTGAGGCAAAGAAAAGAGGAATCAATAATCTAATAGTACCAAGGAGAAATCTAAGGGAGGCTTCCCTTGTAAATGGCATAAATATATTTGGATTTGAAAATTTGAAGGAAGTAGTAGATTTTATTGAAGGAACTAATACTTATAAAAATGTAGAAGATTTTAAAGATGATCACTTAGTTAGAAGGAAATATCTTATTGATTTTGAGGATGTTCAAGGGCAGGATGAAGCCATAGAATTTATAACCGTAGCTGCAGCAGGAGGGCATAATATACTGCTTTCTGGTTCACCGGGATGTGGTAAATCTATGATTGCAAAGCGAATTCCAACTATATTGCCGGCTATGACAGAAGAAGAGGCTTTAGAAGTAACTAAAATTTATAGTGTAGCAGGGCTTTTAAAAAACAGAGGCAGACTTATAACAGAAAGACCCTTTAGAGCACCGCATCATAATGCTTCAACTAATTCTCTTATAGGGGGAGGCAATAATGCCATGCCAGGTGAAATATCTCTTGCTCACAATGGAGTGCTTTTTTTAGATGAAATAGCAGAGTTCAATAAAGGCACTTTAGATGCTTTAAGACAGCCGCTGGAGGATAATAAGGTTACTATTTCTAGGGTTAGGTTTACAAATACTTATCCAGCAAATTTTATGTTGGTTTCTGCAATGAACCCATGTCCCTGTGGTTATTATGGGGAAGATAGGTGTCATTGTACTGATTATGAGGTGTTATAGTGTAATGAGCCCTAGGTGCATCCTTTTTCTGTAACGACCCCAGAGGTGTAATTTTTACCAATAATTCAAACTACTTCAAAATATCATCATACTCATAAGAAGCATTGCCCAATAAAGCCTGCTCTAGCTTACTAAAATCATATGTTCTTTGAGTATAGTCGTTGAAGGTATTGGATTTATAGCTTCTTTTGTAGTTTTTGTGGTTTTTATAGTTATAGTTATCATTGCTAGTGTTGGTTTTATTAGAATCAGCACTTTTTTTAGTTTTTAATGTAGCCTTAAAAGCACTGCATTTTTCTTGTATTTTTTGAGCAGTTTCTTGCACTTTTTTATTAAGTTTCTTTGGCAATATGTACAGATTGCTGGTAGAACCACGTCTTTTTATTATAACAAGTCCTAGATCTTTTAGTGTTTTTAGGTATCTTTGTATTGTTCTTATGCTTTTCTTCATTCTAGCAGCTAGAGTATTTTGAGATGGAAAACAATCATTTTTATCTCCATAGCAGTAGCTTTCTAGTAGGCAGTATAGTTTTAAAGCCTGTCCATCTATATTAGTATTTAAGATTTCAGAATCAATTGATATAAAGCTCATAGTAATTACCTCCAGTTATTTTATTAAACTTTAAGTTAAAAGTAAAAGCTTAAGCGGCATGCCCCATGACATAGGTTATACTTTTTAGGGTTTTAAATGTTTCATAACATGGGTTACACTGACATCGACCCATATGTAAAATATTCACATGATAGTTTTAAATGTTTCATAACATGGGTTACACCCTAGGGACGTAAAAGCTGGGTATAATATAAGTTCGTGGCTTGTCCTTCTAATAACTAGATATGCACTTTAAAATAAAATTCCACTTAAATTTTTAAGTTTTTTATCTTTAGTGAAAGAAAACTCTCTGCGTTGCCATATAAAAGTAGAGTTAAACAATTTACTTGTTGCATGAAAGTACAATAGAAACCCTTATATTTTTATCTTCTAGATGAATTGCTAACTTTGATTTCATTAATGGCAGTTCATTTTAGTAGCCAATTACTTAAAAATATCTATTAAAATTATTGAGCAAAAACTAGTATAAATATATTTTATTTTTTATTTATTCTCTTATATTTATTATGGTGAACGCAGATGTCGCATTGTAGAAGACGGGGCATGTCGTATTAGATGCGACAAAGACTGATTACCACCCCAGTAGTGCATTTTTTAATTCAATATATAAGTTATCTTGTAAATAAAAATGCATTAATGTACAATTAAGGTAAAATGTATACTAGCACCCCAGCGGTGAAAATTATGGAATTTAACCAGTAAAAATCAATTCATTCAATAAAGATGTAAATAAATTGAGTGTACTAGTGAGGGTGCTTCATACTATGTGGGCATTTCAAAAGCAAGAGCTAAATTGCACCAATTACACTGTACATCCAAACATTTTAATTATAGGGAGGGCAAAATCATGTCAATACTAATAACCGGAGGAGCAGGCTACATAGGTTCTCATACCGTGAAATATTTTCAAGAACAGAAGGAAGAGGTTATCGTTGTAGACAATTTACAAAGTGGGCATAGGGAATCAGTAAATGTGGAAAATTTCTACAATATCGATATTAGGGATAAAGAAGCTTTGGACAAGGTATTTAAGGCTCATAAAATAGAGGCAGTAATTCATTTTGCAGCTAACTCATTAGTAGGAGAGAGCATGGAAAAGCCTTATGAATATTATCATAATAATGTTTATGGCATGCTTTCTCTTCTTCATGTAATGCAAGAAAACAATGTGAATAAAATTGTGTTTTCATCCACCGCTGCCACCTATGGCGAGCCAAAGAGCATTCCTATCTTAGAGGAAGATGAAACAACCCCTACAAATACATACGGTGAAACAAAACTTGCCATGGAAAAAATGATGAAGTGGTTTGATAATGCTTACGGCACCAAATATGTTTCCCTAAGATATTTTAATGCTGCCGGTGCCCATGAAAGCGGAACAATTGGTGAAAATCACAACCCGGAAACTCACCTAATTCCATTGATTTTACAGGTACCTCTAGGCAAACGCCACAAGATCTATATGTTTGGCAATGACTACCCAACAGAGGACGGCACTTGCGTAAGAGACTACATTCACGTAATGGACCTAGCTTCAGCCCATTACCTAGCCCTAGAGTATTTGAGAAAGGGAAACTCTAGTAATATTTTCAATCTAGGTAACGGCAACGGCTACTCAGTAAAAGAAGTTATCGAAACTGCTAGAAAGGTAACCTCACACCAAATCCCAGCAGAAGTAAAAGAAAGAAGATCCGGAGACCCAGCCGTCCTAATAGCTTCTTCCCAAAAGGCAAAAAGCGTCCTAGGCTGGAACCCACAGTTCGATTCACTGGAGAAAATTATAGCCGACGCCTGGCGCTGGCACAAAAAATAGTACCCCAGCAGATTGTGCGTAAATTATTTTTAATGCAATATTTTGATAATTAGCTTTCAAAAATAACTTATGTTTTATATTAAATCAATAAAATAAGGCTTTTTAAAACTATTTTAAAGGCATATTTTTGATTTTTTTATTAAAAATAAAATGCCAAACTAAAAACTTGCAAGCAAATTTGATTTTCGCACAACCTGCCAGGAGTGCAGTTTTTAGCAAACAAAAAAAGTCTTCCGTTTCACTCCATCCTTTTTCTGGCAGCACCCCTGAGGTGTAATTTTTACCAATAATTCAATAAAAAACAAAAATGCATAGATAAAGTAAACTAAACTTTAATCTATGTATTTTTTTATGCTAATTTTCCTTCATTTAAATTTTCATAAAAAATAAAGCAAATTAATGTGTAAAATTTATAGAAATGGTCATAATCAAGAATAGTGATAAAAAAGGAGGGTGCTGTTTTGCCTACACTAAAAGTACCTTGGTTTCCCGGAAGCAGCTGTCATATAACTGCAAGAGGCAACCATAGAAATGATATATTTAGAGATGGAGAGGATTTTCAATACTATTTAATATTGATAGAAGAAGCGTTGGACCACTTTAAATACGATGAATACAATATAATTTGCTATTGTTTGATGGATAACCATGTGCACATATTAATAGAAACGAAGGATAAACCACCAGGTAAATTTATAGGGAGAGTAAACGCTATGTATGCAAAATATTTTAATAAAAAATATAATTACATAGGCCACTTATTCCAAGATAGATATCATCCACAGTTTATAGAAACAGATGCCCAGATGCTTGAGGCTAGCAGATATATTCACTTGAATCCAGTGAAAGCTAATATGGTTGAAAAACCAGAGGAGTATCAGTGGAGCAGCTATAGCATGTATATAGGTGAAAGGAAAGAAAAAATTATATGCTCAGACAAGATTCTTTGTTATTTCAAGGATGCAGGTAAAAGAGCGTTATATAAGAACTTTGTGGAAAGTGGTATAAAAGTTAAAATTGATGCATGATAAATGCATTATGAAATTGATGATAGTTTAATTTAAAGAAAAGGAGATGAAATATTTTGGCTTCAGTTGTAAATAGTTTTGCCATAAGTGGAATAGATGCATATACAGTTAAAATAGAAACGGACACTATTTACGGTAAACCAGTTGTTTCTATTGTAGGATTAGCAAACAAAAAAAAGTCTTCCGCTCCGCTACATCCTTTTTTTGTAAGTATCCCTTAAGTGTAATTTTTACCAGTAATTCAATAAAAAACAAAAACATAGATAAAGTAAATTAAACTTTAATCTATGTTTTTTTATGCTTCTGATATTACTTAAAAAAGTACTTACTAATCTGTAGGACACTTGGTATCTGGTTATCAAAAATTAGGTTAATAACATTAATTTAAAAATAATGAACAAATGTTTGTATAAACTTTTTCTAGTTGGAAATAATAAGTAATGACAAATAACTAGAAAGAGGAGATATAAATGGATTATAATAAAAAAATATAGAATTAGCAGATACAATACCAGAAAGTAATGAAAAGACGCAATGTATAACACTGTTATATGCGTTATTTGATAAATTCGGAGATGAAGTATCTAAAAGAAAATTTAAGGAGGTCTTTAGCATGACAGAAATAGGTAAGATGATAAGAGATGAAGCCATACAAGAGGGGATAAAAGAAGGAATAAAAGAAGGAATAAAAGAAGGCAAAGCAGATGGAAAGAGTGATATTCTTATAAAACTTCTTATTAAAAAATTTAAATCTGTACCTAATGAATATAAAGAAAAAATAAAGAAACTACCTGAGGAAACTATAGACATAATAGCTACAGATATTTTTGAAATAGAAAAAATTGAAGATGTAGAGAAGTACTTTTAGTGCAGTGACTACAGCATTTTGTACTTGCACAGGATAAATGCAAATGTTAAAATGTAAATATAAAATCTTATGGTGGTGAAAAAATGGAAAATCAAATATTAGAGTTATTAAATGCAATTAATAAAAAACTTGATGAACATACAAAAAAGCTTGATGAACATACTCAAATATTAAGAGCTTTAGAACACTCTAGTCAAATTCATAAAGCAGAAATAGATAAGGTTAATTTTGCTATCTCAAAGGTTGAAGGAGAAGTAAAAGGGATAAGGGAAGATTTAAATGCAATTGAAATAATTACATCCAAAAATTGGAATGATATATCAAAATTAAAAGCAGTAAAATAATTGTTAGCAAACAAAAAAAGTCTTCTGCTCCGCTACAGCATTTTTTTGTCAGCACCCCTGGGGAATTTTTACCAATAATTCAATAAAAAACAAAAACACATGGATAAAGTAAATTAAACTTTAATCTATGTGTTTTTTATATTAAGGATTAACAATTATAACTGCTTTTTATATTAGTGTAAATATTGTAAAAAATATTTAATTATTTTCTTAATTGTGTTAAAGTAAATTTAATGTTAAATGATAATAGTTATACTGGGTAATTTTGTGGATAAGATTTTAGACAGTTTTAAAGAGTTACTGTATAAAGAAAAGAAAATCAACAATTATTAAGTGGATTAAATGGACAAATATCTTACTAAAACTGAATGACTTGGAAAGAAGAATATCGGAAAGCCGTGTGCGGTAAAACCGCATGCACGGTTTGATGAGGAGAAAGAGGCGAAGGTCCTCTGACTTACTCTACTGCATTTTAAAAAAACTTCAAATAAATTTAAAAGAAAAATTAATATTGGACGAATATGAATAGTAGAAAGTGTCAATGAGAGGAGATGGACATGTGAAAAAGAAAAGTAAGGCATTTAAAATAATATCTACAATAATTTTGGTGTCTCTGCTATTTTTGGGTGGAGTTTTTGGATATATTTATTCAAGAATAAAGAATGTTAAAAAGGTTGATTTGGTAAAGGATCCAGTGCAGCTATCTGTAAATGAAGAGGCAGATAGAAAATCTAAGCTTAAGGGCATTACAAATATAGCATTTTTCGGTATAGATACTAGAGAAGAAGGTGGTACAGGCCGCTCGGATTCCATAATGATTGTTACTTTAGATGGAAAAAATAATAAGATAAAAGTTTCTTCCATAATGAGGGATACATATGTGGACATAGAGGGACACGGCAAAACTAAACTTAATCACGCTTATGCCTATGGAGGACCTGCACTTGCTATAAAGACTTTAAATAAAAACTTTGATCTTAATATAAAGGATTTTGCAACTGTGGATTTTTTTGAATTAGCAAGCATTATTGATGACTTAGGCGGAGTAGAAATAAACGTAGAAAGTGATGAAGTGAAGTTTATAAATAGTTATTCTAAAGAGGTAGAAAGAATAAATAAAAAACCTGTAGAAAAAATACAAAGCCCAGGCAAGCAAACTCTATCCGGGGCTCAAGCTGTGGCATATTGTAGAATAAGGTATACTAGTGGAGGGGACTATAGAAGAACTGAAAGACAGAGAACAGTGCTTAATGCCATAATAAATAAGTCTTTAAAGATGAACAAAAAAGATTTATTAGGGATAATTCCAGAAATGGCATCAAAGGTTCAAACTAGTATGAGTACAGGAGAAATAATGAAGTTAGCTACTGAAGTAATAACTTCTAATATAACTTATGTGGAACAAAAAAGATTCCCTTTTGAAGAGCATTCAGAGGGCAAGATGATAAATGGTATATGGTATCTAGTTACAGACATACCAGCCACAAAAAGAGTTATAAGAGATTTCATTTTTCAATAACCTTTTATGGAATTAATAACTAATAAAATACCATGTAAAGAAGATTACTATAAAAAGGGTCTATGTAATTAGTATAAAAATATATGCTGATGACATAGACCCTTTTAAGTAGTGCAGCATCCCAGGGTGCAGATTTCTCTACTGCAGATTTTACCAATAATTCAATTTACTATGCAATTTACTTCAAAGTCTCATCATACTCATAAGAAGTATTGCCCAACAATGCCTGCTCTAGCTTACTAAAATCTTATATTATATCACGTGAACTTATAATTGTAGTAAATAATTTTGGGATAATAACAGAAGTTACTCTTAATTGTTTTGAAATGCTAGGATATACAGAAGAAATGCTAAATTCTAATATTTTTAAGTATATAAATTATACGTTTAATGATTTGGTTCTTATAGAGAATTTTAATGCTGAAAAAAATATCACCCAAAGGGTGCTATTTTTTTTGCATTAATGTATAAAAAATATTGGAATATTTATTAAAAAGAAACAATATTATATAAAAAAAGCTTCATGGACATTTATCCGATGACTACCTGCCGTAACACTCCCACTTCTAACAAAGTGGGAGATAACGGCAGCTACGTACCTGGATAACGATCTCTAACCTTCAGATGGAGTAAAAACTCTATCTGAAGCTAAGAGCTCTGTTTATAATTTCTATATTAAAAAACTAGGAAAATCAAAAACTAAAATGAACGGAGGATTAAAATGACAAAAGATATAACGTTAGGTCTAAGAGAAGTATTGTGGATCCTAAGAAAAAGAAGAAAATTAATAATTGGAACAACTCTTTTGGCCACTATAATTGCAGGAGTTGTAAGTTTTTTTTTGTTGACACCAGTTTATCAGTCAAAGGTAAGTGTGGTTATAGGAAAAGGTAATATGGGGGAAACAGGTACAAATTATAAATACGATGAGGTTATGATGTACCAAAAGCTTATGAAAACCTATGCGGAAATTGCAAAACTTCAATCTGTGGCACAGGAGACCGTTAAAAATGGAAATTTAGATATGACAACAGAACAGTTAAAAAGCAGTGTAAAGGTAATGCCCCAGGTAGATACTCAAATAATGGACATAGTGGCGGAAAGTCAAGATCCTAACAAGGCTAAAATCATAGCAGACATATATACAGAGGAATTTATAAAAAAATCCAGCGATTCCATGCACGGTGGAGAGGTTAAAGTTTTAGACAAGGCCCGAGCTTCAAATAACCCTGTAAAGCCTAATAAGAAATTAAATATGGCTATAGGATTTTTTTTGGGACTTATGGTGTCTATAGGGATTACTTTACTTTTAGAATATTTGGATAGCACCATTAAAACTGATAACGATGTAGCAATAGTTTTGGACATGACTATTATGGGGGTAATACAAAAATACTAATGGCAAGAATGGAATGATTAAATGAGATAAAATTCAATGACTAAGTGAAACAAAAATGCTATTAGGTGCAATAAAAATTTAAATTAATTTTATTGGTAATATAAATATATGGAAGGGGAGTTTAAATTGCTCATAATGGAGAAGAATCCTAAATCCATACAAGCGGAGGCTTTTAGAACATTAAGAACCAATATACAATATACATCTTTCGATGAAAAAATAAAAATGTTGCTAGTAACCAGTGCAACACCAGGTGAGGGAAAAACCACCACTGCAGCTAATTTGGCTCTTTCTATAGCGGAAACAGACAGTCCAGTACTTTTATTGGATTGTGATTTAAGAAGACCTAGTTTGCATAAAAAGTTTAATATATCCAATGGGCTAGGGATAACGGATTTTCTTTTAGGAAAAGCCAGCTTTGAGCAGACTGTTAAGATTTATAAAAATAAATTATTTATAATGACTGCAGGAACTATACCTCCCAATCCATCAGAGATGCTTTCTTCTAATAAATTAAAGAATTTTTTAAATGAAGTTTCGCAGCAATTTCAAATGATTATAATAGATAGTCCACCAGTGATACCATTTACTGATGCTCAGATACTTTCTACATTAGCTGATGGAGTAATTTTAGTGGTTGCCTCTGGAGAGACAGAAAAGGTAATGGCCCTAAAGTCAAAGGAATTACTAGTAAAGGTAAATGCTAAAATACTAGGCGTGGTTTTAAACAAATTCAAGGAAACAAAGGGGAAAGGTTATGATTATGGCTACGGGTATTATAAAGAGTATTATGAAGATGAAAAAGATGGGGAAAAGTTAGGGAAAAAAAGTAAGACAAGAGCAAGAAAGAGGAGTAGTGGTGTATGATAGATACCAATTACCACGTATTCCCTAAAACTGATGATGCTCCAATGGATGCGAAATGGAGCATAGAAGAAAAACCAGTTTATGAAATTATAAAGAGATTATTTGATATTTTATTAAGTTTATTAGTGGCAATTGTGGCAGTGCCAATAATTTTTGTAACTTGCATTTTAGTAAGATTAGAGTCAAAGGGAAGTTCTATATATAAGCAGGAGAGGTGTGGTAGGTTTGGAAAGACCTTTAATGTATTTAAAATAAGATCCATGTATATAGATGCAGAGAGAGAGGGTCCAAGGTGGGCAGATAAAAATGATAGTAGAGTAACTAGGGTGGGTAAAATAATCAGAAGAACTAGAATAGACGAACTTCCACAGCTATGGAATATAATAAAAGGCGATATGAGTATAGTTGGGCCAAGACCAGAAAGAGCATGCTTTACAGAGGAATTTTCAAAATATATACCAGATTTCAGGGAAAGGTTAAAGGTAATGCCAGGACTTACTGGATATGCCCAAGTAAATGGTGGATACGATATAACGCCTAAGGAAAAATTGCAGCTGGATTTAAAATATATAGAGAAAAGAAGTTTATTAATGGATATTAAAATAATATTAAAAACAATAAAAATAGTGTTAACAGGTCAGGGTGCTAGATAAATAGTAAGGTTGGGTAGATAAATAGTAAGGTTAGTAGATAAATAATAAGGTTAGTAGATAAATAATAAGGTGGGGTAGTATGAAGGTTTTAATAACAGGTGGGGCAGGATTTATAGGTTCTAATGTGGCGGATTTACTTGTAAAAGAAGACCATGAAGTGGTCATAGTGGATAATCTTTCAAGAGGGAAAATAGAACATGTAAATAAAAATGCTAGATTTTATAAATGTGATATAAGGGATGCACACAAGCTTTTTATAATATTTGCAAAAGAACAACCAGAGGTAGTTATACACAATGCGGCTCAAATTGATGTACAGATGTCTATGAGAAAACCAGCTTTAGATGCAGATATTAATATTAAGGGTACCGTAAATATACTGGAATGTTGTAGAGAATTTAAAGTTAGAAAGATAATATATCCATCTTCAGCAGCGGTATACGGTAATCCAATGTATTTACCAATAGATGAGAATCATCAAGTTAAGCCTATATCTTTTTACGGGGTGTCTAAGCAGGTTCCAGAGCACTATATAAAGGCTTATGCCCAACTTTACAATATTAAATATACAATTTTTAGATATACAAATGTATATGGAATACGCCAAGATCCTAAGGGGGAGGGTGGCGTGGTTTCTGTATTTATATATAAATTTTTAAATAATCAGTGCCCCATAATATTTGGAGATGGTAATCAAACTAGGGATTTTATATATGTTAATGATGTAGCTAAGGCCAATGTACTGTTAGATGTATTTGGTGATTTAGTCAGATACAATGGGTTAATGATGTAGCTAAGGCCAATGTACTGGCTTTGACCAAGGGGGATAATGAAATTTTCAATATAAGTACTGGTAAGCCCACTACGGTGAATGGGCTTTTTACCATAATGAAGTCCATATTTGTCAGTGATTTAGAAGTTTTTCATGAAAAGGACAGAACGGGAGAGATAAGAGATAGTTATTCTAGCAATGATAAAGCAATGAAATTTTTAAATTGGTGTAATGAATATGATTTAGAGCAGGGGATTAGGAATACTTGTTTATATTATGGGAGCGTTTAGAGAAATTAGGTTAACGGAGAAGTTGTTATGAAAAAAGTATTATTTGTTGCAAACTTAGTTAAAATGCATTTAATGGAATTCCATATTCCCTATTTAAAGTGGCTTAAAAATAAGGGGTATGAGATACATGTTTGTGCAAAAAATGATTATGAAAATAAGGAAGATTGCAGTATTCCCTATTGCCATAAGTATTTTGATATTTCATTTGAAAGAACACCATTTAATTTAGACAATATAGCTGCATATAAAAAGTTAAAAAGAATAATAGATTTTGGTGAATACGATATTATCCATTGTCATACACCTGTGGCAGCTGCACTAACGAGAATGGCTGCTAAAAAAGCTCGGAAAAAGGGAACAAAAGTTATATATACAGCCCATGGTTTTCACTTTTTTAAGGGAGCTCCTCTTAAAAATTGGATATTGTTTTATCCTGTTGAATTGTGGTTGGCAAGATATACTGATGTACTGATTACAATAAATAAAGAAGATTATGATATAGCACAGAAATTTAAGTCAGTTAAAGTTGTGTATGTTCCAGGCGTTGGAGTTGATACGGAAAAATTTAAAGATAAGATTGTGGATAAATGGGCAAAGCGCAATGAGCTAGGTGTGCCAATGGATGCTTTTGTAGTACTTTCCATAGGAGAGCTTAATAAAAATAAAAATCATGAAACTTCAATAAATGCTATAGCACAGTTAAACAATCCAAATGTTTATTATTTGATTTGCGGTGAAGGTGCTTTAGAAAATTATTTAAAACATTTAATATACAAACTAGGTTTAGAGAAAAAAGTTAAGTTACTGGGTTATCGTATGGATATAGTTGAGATTATAAGGATAGCAGATGTTTTTGTGTTTCCTTCATCTAGAGAAGGGCTGTCCGTAGCTTTAATGGAAGCTATGTCCACAGGATTACCTGTCGTTTGTTCTAAAATAAGAGGAAATAATGATTTGATTAAAGATGGTAAAGGTGGATATTTAGTTGAATCTAATGATGTAAATGGATTTGTAAAGGGTATTGAGAATTTAATTAATGACACTGAAATACGCAAAAAAATGGGTGATTACAATATTCAAGAAGTTAAAAAGTATGATAAAGATAAGGTGAAAGCAATAATGGCAGAAATATATGAAGATGTAATCAATGGTGTAGTTAAATAGGGGGTTAAATTATGTCAAATGATTGTATCAGTATAATTGTCCCTGTTTATAATGTAGAAAAGTATCTTAAGGCTTGTTTGGAAAGTCTTCTTGGGCAAAGCTACCATAATATTGAGGTTATTTTAGTTGATGATGGCTCTAGGGATAATTCTCCAATAATATGTGACTATTATGCTGCTATAGATCAAAGGGTTAAAGTTATACACAAAGAAAATGGGGGTGCCTCAGCTGCTCGTAATACTGGAATTAAAGCTGCCAAAGGCAAATATATTATGTTTGTGGATAGTGATGATTATGTGGACGAAGATTTTGTAAAGAGCATGATAGAGTGTATGCTTGAAAAGTTTGTAGATATGGTGGTTTGTGGCTATGAACGTGTAATTTTAAATAAAAATAAAGTGCTATGTAGAAAAAGTATAACCTATGGATTAGCAGAATATAAGAATAAAGATGAGCTATATAAAGATTTTTACCCTTTTTTTGACAATAAAGGTTTTAATACATTGTGGAATAAAATCTATCATGCAAATATTATAAAAGACAACAATATTAGGTTTATTGAAAATATTAATATGGCAGAGGATTTTCTTTTTAATTTGAAATATATTCAATATGTTACAAGTTGTGCTTTCATTGACAAACCACTATATAAATATGTTATATCAGAAAACTATTTGTCTAATCGATATGAACCAAATACTTTTCAAAATAGAATTTTTGTTTTAAATAATATAGAAGGATTTCTTGAGAACAATGGATTATCAAAGGAAGCCATAGCTTTCTTATATATAAAAGCAGCTTATGCACATTTTATGATGCTTTACCATAAGGATTGTAGCTTAACATATGAAGAGAAATTGCAGGTAGTTTCACAGATTATAAATAATACTCAATTTAATGATTCTATTGAAAAGTTTAGACCTAAAGGCATATATGAGAAAGTGCTTTTTTATGTAATTAAAAGTAGAAATGAAAAATTTATATACAGATTTGCAGGCATTGTTAGAAGAGTTTATATAAAAATTAAGGGTGATGTATGCTTTAAATGGTATCTGAAAATAATGTGTTAGTGATGAAATTATAGAAATTTAATTAATGGATGAAAAATAGGGGTGTTTAATAGTGGAAAGTAAAAGTTGGTTAATATTAAGGATATAATGAAAAATAAAGGTGGGTTACCATGAAAAAAATAAAAGTGTTGCAAGTGACAGGTACCTTGAGGGTTGGTGGTGTTGAGACTGTAGCTATGAATTTATTTAGATATATTGATAGAACTAAATATGATTTTGATTACTTAGTATATGGTGATAATATTGGTGAATACGAAGGAGAAGTACATTCTTTAGGGGGAAGGGTGCTGAGAGTGCCAAGTCCTAGAGAGGGTTATTTTGCCTTTTATAAGGCTGTGTGTAGAATTATGAAAGATAATGGACCTTATGATATTGTGCACTCCCATGTTTTGTTTAATTCTGGAATAATTATGAGGGCAGCGGCAAGGATGAAGATTCCTAGGCGCATTGCCCATGCACATGATAATTTATCTTTAGTTAAACTTCCTTTCATAAAGAGAATTTATAATAGGCTTATGAAAGGATGGTTATTAAGGTATTCTACAGATTTTTTAGCCTGTGCCAATTCTGCTGGATATTATGTTTTTGGTAGTGAAGCTTTTTATAAAAGAGGAAATTTATTATATAATGCAATTCCTGTGAATAAATTTGCTTATTCCCAACAGGATAGAGAGCGTATTAGAGATGAATTTAATTTAAACGGAAAGAAAGTAATTGGGCATATTGGACGTTTAGCTAAGCAAAAAAATCATAGCTTTCTATTGGATATTTTTAAAGAAATCCATGAAAAAGATGAAAATACCCTTTTACTCTTGGTTGGTGACGGAGAATTGAGAGGGGAAATAGAGAAAAAAATAAAGTATTTAAATCTTCAGGACAGCGTTATTCTTACGGGAACCCGTGCTGACACTCATTGTTTACTTTCTGCAATGGATATATTTCTTTTACCTTCTATACATGAAGGCTTGGCTATAGTACTAATAGAGGCACAGGCTAATGGATTGTCTTGCATAGTACCCAGAGAAATTGTACCGCCTGAATCTAAGATTTTGGATACCTTTCATTTTATAGCGCCTAATGCCCCATTGTATCAATGGGTAAATACAGTAAATGAAAGGTTAAGTAACTTAGGTAATATTGCAGAAAATGAAAGGATAAGCGTTTTAAGTAATAACATAGAGGATGAAAGGCCAAGTGCTTTAGATAATGCTACCACAAAAATTGGTGGCAGAGCATTATCATTAAGAACCCCCGGTGCAGCCCAGCAAGTTATAAAAGCTGGGTATGACGTAGGAGCTATAGGGGAGAAAATTTCTAGAATATATGAGGGATGAAGTAGGAAGTAAAAAGTAAGAGGTAAGAAGTAAGAAGTAAAAATTAAGAAGTAAAAAGTAAGAGGTAAGAGGTAAGAAGTAAAAAGTAACAATTAAGAATTGATAATTAATAATTAAAGAAAAAATCCTTTGGGGGAGTTAAAAAGTATAAGTTTTAAATTTAAAAAAATAGTATAGATATTTAAAGTTATGTATGAAAGTTGAGTTAAGGATATGAGTATGTTAACTAAGAAAGTATTTAAAAGGTGGGTATGGCAGATGTGGAAAAAATAATTGAACTTGTGGGGTTTCCTGGAAGCGGAAAGACATATATGCTTTCTTCTTTAGAATTAAATAATTTTAAGGTGGTGACGGCAGATAACTTTTATCACCATAGTAAATTAATGCCAAGGGTGAGAAAGAACATTGATACAATTAAATATTTAATATGTAATTTTCCCTTGGTTTTTAGTTTGTTTAAATATGCACTTATGTGCTGCCGTCCTATAGGATATTCTTTAAAAAGGGCCTTGGAAATAGTTAGATACTGTGTGATTTATGATTATGTAACGGCATTGGTTTATAAAGGAGAAAAAATAATATTGGATCAAGGAATTTTACAATACCTTTGGTCTTTATCCTTTAGAAATGATAAAAGAGGAATTAAAGATTCAAGATTTTTTAAAGCCTTAATAAAAAAATTGTGTGAAAAATATGATGTTATTTATGTTTATTATAAGGTTGATTATAATTTAGCTGCTAAGAGGGCTTCTGTGCGAAATAGTGATTGCCCTATAGATAAAATGCCACGGAAAGAAATTACTAGATTGTATAAAGCACATAAGGAGGACTATGTTTTATTGATGAAATATTTACTGGAGGGAAAAGGATATATTGTAGAGTCTTATGAAGAATTAGAAAGAATAATATCAAATAAAGAATTATAAGCATTGGTTTTAAATGAAAAGCTATAAATGTATAATGAATAATTCCAAATGAAAAATTATAAAAATAGTATTAAAATTCAAAGTTTATAAGTGGGCGAGGAATAATATGAAAAATCAAAAGGTCTTGGGGGTTTCAATAGCTTATGCTGCAATTATTTTTCAAATTATAATTAATATTGGGTTTACTCCATTTCTAATTAAATCTCTTGGAACTGGAGAATTTGGATTATATCAAACGGTTAATTCTTTTGCTGCAAATTTATCCATAATGAATTTTGGAGTAGCTACAATAATGTCAAGAAGTATAGTAAAATTTCGCATTTATAAGAAAAAAAGTGAACTGGATAATCTTCTTTTCTGGGGTACTGTTATTACTGCAATTCTTTCAATTGTTATGCTTGTTGCTGGTGGAGCATTAGGTATTTTCATAGAACCTTTGTACAAAAGTACTTTAAATCCTCAGGAAATTATGAAAGCAAAATATATGTTTTCATATTTGGTTGTTAATATGGCTGTTATGGTATGGAATAATTTGTTTTCTGGCATTTCAGTAGGATATGAGCAATTTGTTTTTACTAATGGTTTAAAACTTTTTAGACAAGTTCTCAGAGTGGCTGTAATGACAGTGCTTCTACTTTTAGGAAAAGATGCAGTTGCCATAGTGGTGGCAGATTTGTTTATAGCTATAGTACTTTTAATGTTTGAAATGGCATTTGCTTTTGTAAAATTAAAAATTACAATTCGATACAATCATTTAGATAAAGTTCTTTTATTGAATATTTTCACATTTTCTATGGCTTCTATGATTCAAGGGATTACAAATCAAGTTAATTTTAATATAGATAAAGTTGTATTGGGAGCTATGGTAAATACAGAGAAGGTTGCTATTTATTCTGTAGCCCTACTGATTATGGTTACAATGGTTTCTATATTACAAGTTATTAGCGGTGTTTATTTGCCTGAGGCTACTAAGTTTGTTGTTAATGATGCAGGAGAAGAAAATTTAGCCCGTTTAATTATTACTCCAGGACGAATTCAAAGTATTATTGGGTGTGGCATACTCCTAGGATTTATTGTTTTGGGAAAAAACTTTTTGCAACTATGGGTGGGAAAAGAATTTACAGAAGTGTGGTTATCTACTGTAATATTGCTAGTACCTGCAATGCTGGCTTATGTGACCAGTGTTGCAAATGTTATTTTGGATGCCATGCTAAAGAAAATGGCAAGATCTATTATTTTGATTATTACAGCGTTGCTTAATTTTATAATGACAATAATACTGGTAAAGCATTATGGATATATGGGTGCTGCCATTGGAACGGCAATATCTATAATCATAGGAAATTTAATAATGCTTAATTTATACTATGAGAAAACAATAAAAGTAAATATGCTTAAAATATATAAGAATATCTTTAAAGGAATTCTTTCTAGTAGCATTTTAGCAGCATCTTGCACATTGTTGTTTGCTTCTTTTGTTGGAAATACTTTTATGGATTTTATGCTTAAGACTATTCTATTTGTTTTCACATATGGGGCTTGTTTGATGTTATTTGGGTTAAACAATAAAGAAAAGCAATATGTTAAAAAGTTAATAAAGAAAAGTATTAATGCTGCAAGGCGTCTGGTTCATATTATAAAAAGATTATAAAAGAATTATATATATAATTGTATGTAAAATTATATATGGGAAGGAGAAGTAATTTGATTGAAAAAATTAATGCCAATAGTGAAGAGGAAAAAACATGTAAAATAATAATTTTTCTTATTGCTGTTTTATCAATATTTTTAAATCAACAAAAGCAATTATTAGGGTATAATATATCAATTTCTGATTTTGTGGCAATATTATTGGTGCTGATTTATATTTTTAATGCAAAACTAGTTATACCTAGAAAGGGTTTTTTTTTCTTCTTAGGGGTATCAATAATAACTTTAAGTACTGCATTTTTTATTTCTCCGCATAGATTTAATTATGTACCTAATCCTAATGAGATTATTAATAACTACATAAAATTGTGTTCCTCATTTTTATATTTTCTTTTAGGATATAATTTGTTTAAAGAAAGGTTAATATATGTGGTTTATAGATGGTATTCTTTAGGGGCAATTACATTAGGGATTATAGGAATATTTATGTTTTTTTTTAAGATCAGTATTTTTCCCAGGCAATATTTTTTTCAAGGTCCTCGTTATATTGGTTTAATGAATGATCCAAATTATTTTGCTGTAATTCAATGCACGGCTTTGGTATATTTTATTAGAAATAAAAATATAAAAAAAATAACCCTATTTATGAGCTATTTAGTGATTTTTTTATCTGTTGTAATATCTAGTTCTAAAACGGGAATGCTTGTTTTTATAAGTTATACAATAGCTATTTTTATAAAAAACATGTTATGGAATAAAAATAAAAAACAGATAATAAGAAATTTTGTAATTATTGCAATTATCATTGTGTTTCTACCAAGTTTATCAGCACTTATGATGAAAATAATCAAGTATATATCTACTAAGTATTGGAGTTTTAGAAGAGTGGCAGTTTTATTTTATGATTTTAATTCAGCCATATCAGAAGGAGGGTCAGGTCGAGATGTAACCTGGGCAGCTGCCCTAGACATTATAAAAGTATCACCCTTATTGGGAGTTGGAATTGGCTCATATTTGGAGATCATGGGTAATTTACAAAGAGTTAAACTATTAGCTCATAATATTTATTTACAGATTTTTGCTGAATGGGGATTAATATTAGGCTCAATTTTATTTTTTTATATATTTTACCTCATATTCAAGTATACTTTTTTAAATTACTCAAAAGACTCAGACCACTCAAAGGACCTAAATCAACAAAAAAATAATTATAATCAAAAGCTTATTTTAAGGGACATCATACTTATATTAATGATAGGATCTCTTTCATTGTCTTTGAATAATGCACGAATGTTTTGGATTTTTTTTGGAGCACTTAGCAACCCCAAAAAAATAACTAAGTAAATTAAAAAGGAGAAAATAGAAAATGCACCTGAGGGGTGCATTTTTTTCCATTTAAATTCACTTAAACATGGCAAACTACTGGAGTGCCGGTTTTAACATTCTCAAATATGGCTTTTGCCAGATCATAAGGGCAATTTACACATCCATGAGAACCTTTTTTTTCATATATCTTTCCGCCAAATTCTTTTCTCCAAATAGCATCGTGCATTCCTATACCTCCATTAAAAGGCATCCAAAAACTAACTGGAGTTTCATAATCATCGCCTTTTAAAACAGAGTCTTTTTCTTTATAATTCAATTTATAAACACCTTCAGGAGTAGGGGTATTTTTACTTACATTTCCAGTAACCACATCGCCATCCACCACAGGACTACCATTAATGTAAACCCATAAATGTTGCTTTGTAAGGTCAATTTCTACATAAGAATTACCTATTTCGTTGGGGCCAGTGCTGTTTACAGTTTGAGAATATGCAGGTTTTTTAGTTATAGCTTTTCCATCCTTTATAGCTTGTACCAGATTTTCCACTTCTTTTGAACGGCTGATTTTCCAGCCATAGCTTCCACCATTCACTTTTATATGTTCTCCTGATGAAGTAACAAAATCCTTTGGCTTGCCCACTGTATCGTAGGTGTAGGCTAATTTATTTACGTATTGCCATATTTTGCTATTGCTTATGCTAACATTAAAATTTTCATCCACACTAATTAAATCCTTTATGCTAGAAGAATCCAGAACCTCTGTATTTCCTCTAATGTCATAGGTTATTTTTGATTGTAAATATTTATTCATAGTTTTTTGGGCTTCTGTAACTTCCTTTGATTTTGAAGTATACTTTGGATTTATATAACAATTGCTTTCTTCTAAATTTATAATATCTGTACTGCTAATTATTGCATCTTTTATTTCTTTATATAGAACATCTTTGTTAACTTTAGTGCCCATAACTTCCTTTACAACCTTATAGCCTTTATCCGTATATTCTAAACTTGCATTTTTAGGATTTATTATGTTTTTTTCCTTAAAAAAAGACATTTTATCCACATATTCTTTTAACTGATTTTCATTATAAGAAATAGTTTTTGGTATTTTATATTGATGTTTTTTAAAAACACCTCCAAATAGATTTAAAGGATTTTGAGTTTCTTTTAATTTCTTTATTTCATCATTAGAATTATATTTTAGACTAAAATCCTTTGCTGAAATTTTTTCTGTAACTCCATTTCTACCATTAAGTTGCAATGTATAGTTTTTAACATCTGCTTCTATTTGTCCAATGACCTCTTCAACAGTTTTCCCCGAGGCCTTAATACCATTAATGGTTGTTTTAAAATAAAAATGATTTTTAAAGAATAATGCCATAGATAAATAAATTATAATTATGCCTACTGATATGCTAATAGGCAAAATAAAACTTTTGCGTTTACGCTTTTGTCTTCTCATTGAAAATATGCCTCCTAAACTTTAGTTACCATTATAATATATAACATTTTATGCCTAAATGCTAATATTAATTACCTCAATAATAATTATTATATAACATTCTCTATCTAAAGTTAGTTATTGCTACAGTATAAGGCATTTTTCGCCTAAATACTCCTTTCAAGATGATACCCCAGGATATACGTCCAGCTAAGTTGGATGTGTATCCTGGGGTATGATTTTTAGAACTACTTTGCTTTTACATCTTCAAATATATATTTATGAATTTGCTCTTTTGTAGCAGTGCTATTAAATGTTAAGTAGTATATTCCATTTATTTTTTTACCTTTAGAGAATTCATCTAGAGGAAATCTTTCCTGCTCTAGATTCTTCATACCTGAAGATAATATGGAGGTTCCGGTTTTTATTATATCACCATTTGAAAGGCTTGTCTTAATCATTGGAAGAAGGGTTTTTGTTAAAGACACATATTTACTAACACCTTGTTTTTGCAGCTGAGTAAATAATGCACTTAAAACTGCACGCTGTCTTTCAGTTCTTTCATAGTCCCCGTTTCCTTTGTATCTTATTCTTGAATAAGCCAGTGCTTGCTCTCCAGTCAATGTGTATGTACCAGGTGAGGATATTTTAGTTGACTTACCTGACCCTTTATTAATTTCGTTAACCTCATAATCCTTAACGTTGATTTCAACTCCACCCATGGCGTCTATTACTTTTGGTAAGGTTGAGAAGTTGACCATGGCATAATCTTTTATATTAAGATCAAAATTTGAATTTAATGTCTTTATTGCTAGCTGAGGGCCTCCAAAGGCATAGGCGTGGTTAATCTTGTCCATTCCATGTCCATCTATGTTTACATAAGAGTCTCTCATGATGGAGGTTAGCTTTAGCTTGTCATGAGCATTGTCAATGGTAAGAATCATTATGGCATCTGAACGTCCAGCTTGGTTTTCAGGAGCGTCCACCCCAAATAGTGCTATGTTAACTATTTCCTCGCTTTTTGGTACATCATCTATTTTCTTTTGAATTTCATCAGATATTCCAAGATCTGCATTGTTCTTAGATATAGTATCTTTGCTTACCTTGCTAAGTAAGGACATGCCATAAGCACCAGCTAATACTACCATTACAACAATAATTGAAAACACAGATATTATCACTTTTGTGCTTTTTTTCATTTTTTTCAACTTTAACACCTCTTTTAAATTTTAAATTTAAAAAACTACTGCAGTAAATACTAATATTATAGCATAATATGAAAGTACTAAGTGTGAAGAAATTGATAAATAACCATTTTTAACAATAATGTAGAATTACTCCTAGGAATGTGAAAAATAAATAACTATTTTTAAAAATAATATAGAAACACCTGAACAATATTAATAGTATATTTTACATTAATATGATTCAAAATCATTATTTTTTTAAATATCCTCTTAATATATCCATTCCATTATTAGAATATACGCCTATTCGCTTTATGGAATATATGCTCATCATTGTGTTTTAGAGGTATGTTTGATGGAAAAGGATTTTCTTTAGAACTATCCTTAGTGTTATCTTTAACATCATTTTTAATGTTTGTTGCTATTGTTGTTGAGTTTTTAGTTGGTGCATTTTTTTCATTTAAATTATTAATTTTAGTAGAATGTTCTTTTTGAGATTTTTTTTATAATGTTCATAATCGATCACCTCATTTTTATTTGTTTAAGAAGTTATTTGGTAAGCTTGTAAACTATAAGTTGCCTAATACATAGTTAGCAGCTTACTTAATAAGCAGTATCAAATAATGGTACCATTTATATGTTATAGATAAATATGGGGAAAATCAATAAAAACCACCCAAAGGTCTAAAAATTTTCATTTGGAAAAATTTATACCTATGGGGGCTTATACATATATAGAATTATCCTGTGATAAATCTATTTGCAATTTCAATATAATTTTGCTTTGCAATTTTTTTATGGGGCAGTTTGTAGTGGAGTTTATATCTTCAATTATAGCTTTTTTTAGATGTAAATTAATTTTTCTACCACTGTTCCCGTCTAAATTTTTAGGATACTGAACACATGAGACGCTTTGAAAAGGAAGTTGGCATATTAATTCTTTTATAGAGGTTTTAATGCAGGAGGTATTTGTATCTATATCTTCGTAAGAAGAATATTCTATGTTTCGGGTCAAAATTCCATTTATGAAAATATGACAATTACTTAAGAGGGCATTAGAATTTGCTTCACTCTCCCATAAAATGCTATAGTT
Organism: Haloimpatiens lingqiaonensis; assembly: GCF_901447495.1. Lineage (GTDB taxonomy): Bacteria > Bacillota > Clostridia > Clostridiales > Clostridiaceae > Haloimpatiens > Haloimpatiens lingqiaonensis. The sequence continues at coordinate 14,058 of NZ_CABDWS010000026.1, read as the reverse complement.
ACTTATGGTAACTGCATTTTGAATATTCCTTATTTTTAACACTTTTTCTTTAAATTCTAAATTATGTTGTAGAGGAATTTCTAATATATATTCACCTAAAATTACTGGAATATTACATAGGATTTTAGGATGATTAGTTTTAAAAGTAGTAGTTACTGCTCTACTATTCCACTTACCACAATTTGATTTCTGTATTTTAGCATGTTTAGCTTTATCAGTATAATCCACTTCATTAGTATGTTTGATTTCATCAGTATAATCCATTTCATTAATATTTTTCATTTCATCAAGGTGTTTTATTTTACTAATATTAATATCATTTGCAGTGGTGCTATTAGTATTATTAGAAATAGAAGTAGTATTATTAGTAGTATTATTATTAGTAGTATTATTAGTAGTATCATTATTAGTTTTATTAACACTACTTGCTTTATTACAATTAATATAAAAGTACATTAAAATATAATAAATGTAAGAATATTTATAGCTTTCGTTAATTAAATATAGAAGTTCAATTAAAATTAGGAAAAGAAGCATCTAAAAACCTCCCTTCAAGTTTACTTTAATAAAGGCCCAAGTTTTAAACCTGGGCCTGAATGCAACATAAATAATTAAAGAACGTTAACTTGTTGAAGTTGAAGAACTTTTAGAGTTAGATATACTACCATTTTTTCTGTTAGTGCATCATATTCAACTCTGTCAGGGAAAGTGTTGTTTATTGCAGCTGGATTTCTATTTATATCATATTCGTATATTCTTGCGCTAATTAACTCGCAGAAAGGCTTTTCATTGAACAATATTGTTTGGTTAAATACTTGTTCACATGGTATTCTTCCTAAAGTTTGGTCTTCACATTCACAAGTATTTTTAGTACAAGTGAAATCTAGTAAAGTTTCTGGATTAGAGAAGGAGAATACTGGTGGTGTTATATAGGTTATTTCTGTAACACATTCGAAAGGTACGTCTGCGCTTATATCTCTAAGAGTTCCGCCTACCACTCCTTCACTTACACAATCAGCACTTACATATTGAATATTTTTTCTTACAAAGCCTCTTAAGAATAGCTTTCCTGTAACTGGAACACCGTTTTCAACAACTCCTGTGCCAGGTATTATTTTACACTGAGTTAAATAAGCATCCTTAGTAATTCTTTTTATTTCAGAAAATGGTATTTGAAAATCTATAGTTGCTTCTGTATCTATTTGAACTTCCACTTCAGCTAGCACTACTGGTATTTTAGCCACTAATGGCCCAGAAATAGCAGCTGGAGTCACTGGAGTATTATCACATCTACACAAGGTTTTAGGATCTATTACTGTGGTTTGACATGTTGGCATATATTAGTTACCTCCCTTATATTCTAAAAGAAATATAAAATTTTATCCCATGACTACCTGCCGTAACACTCCCACTTTTAACAAAGTGTGAGATAACGGCAGCTACGTCCCTGGATAAGGATCTCTAACCTTCAGATGGAGTGAAAATTCCATCTGAAGCTAAGAGCTCTGTTTATATAGGGGACTTTGCCTAGAAAATATCGCTATTATCATAAAGCATATAAGCTATGAGCTCATTCATTGCTGGCAGATAACTAGGACTTTGTCCACCTAATATATTGTATTAAAAAACAGGTAAAAGTGTTACTAGAATTTATGAAGTGAAAAGTGAAAATTAAGAATTGACGATTGACAATTGACAATTGACAATTGACAATTAAGTAAAAAGTAAGAATTCACAATTGGCAAGTAAGAAATAAGAAATAAGAAATAAGAATTTACAATTAACAACTGAGAATTAAATAAGAGTTAAGAAGATGACTATTTTATATTCTAAATTTTAAATTAAGAATGCTTATGGAGCTATTGATGTGATGTAGAGCTTAAAATTTATATGGAAGAGTTTGAGCTAATGAATTTAGTAATTGTAGCAAGTAGTATAGCACATAGCTTCAACAGGTATTTTTGTAGAAAATTCTGAAAAAACAGTACTTAAATTCTGAAAATATAGTATAATTATGCTATAAAATATATTTAAATTCAAATCTAATTATTTAATATATGAACATAGGATAAAGTGGTATAACATTCGCATATCAATTATATATTGCCAATGTTTAATGTATAATAATAGGGGAAAATGGTATATAGAAATGGTATGTAGAAATGGCATACAGGAAGGATATTTATGAGAATTCGGAGGATATTATGAAAATAAAGCTTAAATTAGTTTTAATATCAATTGTTATAGCTGGTATTATTTTTTTAAAAGGGAATTTGTCTGTGGAGGCCATGGAAAATAAAAGGGTTTTGATATTAAATTCCTATGATATAGGGCTTCAATGGACGAGAGATGTAAATAGCGGTATTGATAGTATTTTAAAAAAGGAAAAAAATTTAGAAATCCAATATGAATTTATGGATACAAAAAACTACAGTATGGAAGAATATATGAAATTTTTTTATGATACATATAAAATAAAGTATAAAGAAGTTAAATTTGACTTGGTGATATGTTCAGACAATGATGCTTTAGATTTTATGTTAAAATACGGAAAAGAGATTTTTAAAGATCCTCCAGTAATATTTTGCGGAATAAATAATTATGATGAATATAATTTGCCAAATAATAAGAATATAACTGGGGTAGTAGAAGAAATTGATATAAAATCAACTATACAAAGCATTTTTGAAATTCAACCTAATACAAAAGATATTGTGGTTATTTGTGATAGCAGTACTACTGGAAAAATTAATGAGGCAGATGCTAGGGCTGTATCGGAGAAATTTAAAGATAGAGTTAATTTCCATTTTTATAGAGACATAAGTGTAGATAAGCTTAAGGAAAATGCAGAAAAACTAGGTAAAGATACTGTACTACTAAATGTGGCACAACTTAGAAATAAGGAGGGCAAATTTATTCCTTATGAAAAGACTGGAGCGGCACTAAAAGGGTTTGATTTACCTATCTATACCTGCTGGGATTTTTTGGTGGGTGATAAATTTATAGGGGGAAAGGTTATAGGCGGCTATAGCCCAGGAGAAACTGCCGCTAAGCTAGCTTTAAAAATACTTAAAGGTCACAAGGCTAGTAATTTACCGGTGGTTACTAAGTGTCCTAGCAGATACGTGTTTAATTACAATGAACTACATAAGTATGTTACCAATTTAGATAATTTACCTAAGGACTATTTAATTATTAATGAACCTTTTTCTTTTTACAAAGAATATAAAAAAATTATTTGGCATGTAATTTTAGTTATTAGTGCTTTGGTGTTTTTTATAATAATTTTAATGTTTAATATAAAAACGAGGGTTTTATCTGAAAGAAAGCTTATGGAAAATTATGAGGAACTTACAGCAGTACATGAAGAACTAGCAGCCACCGAGGAAGAATTGAGAGCACAATATGAAGAATTGCAGGAAAGAGAACAGGAGGTAAACAATATTCAAGAAAGGTACAAGCTAGCGGTAGATGGGGCAAATGACGTTATATGGGAATGGGACATGGTCAAAAATGAATTTTTCTTTTCGGATAAATGGGAAAATGTAACGGGATATTCAATGGACACAAAGGAACCCATAGTTGATATTTTGAAAAAAGTAGTATTATATGAAGATTTAGAAGCTGTATTCACTAAAGTGCAAGAGCATATAAATGGATATTTTCCTTATTTTCATATTGAATTTAGAATAAACAAAATTTCTGGAGAACGAAGATGGATTTATACTAGAGGAAAAGTTCTTAGAGACAAAAGAGGAAATGCCATAAAGATGGCAGGTTCCATAACGGATATAACTAATATTAAAGATGTACAAGAGCGAAATCAATTTTTGTCGTATTATGATGAATTAACTTCTTTACCTAATAGAAGTTTTGGCATTGAGATATTAAAAAGAAAGGTAAATGAGGCAAAGATTTATAATGAAAAAGGTGCTGCTATTTATTTCGATATTGACAATTTCAAAAATATTAATGACACTTTAGGACATAACTATGGGGATGAGCTTTTAAAGGAGGTAGGCAAACGAATACAAGGTATTTTGAATGATGAAGAGACCATTTGTAGAATAGGCGGAGATGAATTTTTAATAATTCAATGGGGAATAAGTGATATAAATACCGTAAAAAATTTTGCAGAAGAGATAATTAAATGCTTTCAAGAGCCATTTAAAATAAAGGATAAGAAAGTTTTTACCACAGTTAGCATAGGAATAAGTGTATTTCCCGACGACGGCATTACTGAAGAGTCTATTTTTAAAAATGTAGATACTGCTATGAATAAAGCAAAAGATTCGGGTAAAAATAGATATTTGTTTTATGATTCCAATATGCACAGTGAATTAATGAGAAAAAGTGAGTTGGAAAAGAGACTTAGAAAGGCAATAGACAATGGGGAATTAAAGCTTGTTTTTCAACCGCAAGTTGAGCTGAATGAAGAAAAAATTGTTGCATCGGAAGTGCTTTTAAGATGGATTAGTGATGAGTTTGGATTTGTATCACCAGAGGAGTTTATTCCGCTAGCTGAAGAAACTGGTCTTATAATTCCTATTGGAAAATGGGTGTTAGAGCAAGCTTGTTTAATAAATAAGCAGTGGATGGATGAAGGATATGCTCCTAAAATAGTTGGGGTAAATGTATCCGTAATTCAATTAAAAGACGAAAATTTCCTAGAAAATTTAAGAGAAATTTTACATGAAACTAATTTGCAGCCTGAGTATTTAGAACTGGAAATAACTGAAAGTGTTGTTATGGAGGAGTTAGATGAAACTCTTAAAATATTAAATGAAATTAGATTTATGGGAGTAAATATTTCTTTAGATGATTTTGGAACAGGGTATTCCTCTTTAAGTTATTTAAAGGAATTGCCTATAAATAAATTGAAAATAGACAAATCTTTTATAGATAAAATTCAGCACGACGAAAGTTCTAAAGAGATAGTAGATGGAATAATTCAGCTTGCACATAAAATAGAGCTTACAGTATTAGCAGAGGGTGTGGAAACAAAGGAACAATTGGATATATTGAAGAATATGAATTGTGATAAAATCCAGGGTTATTATTTTAGCAAGCCTATTTCAAAAGAGGAATTTGAAAAAATGTGCTAATTAATTAAGGAAATTGCATAATTAAATTTTCAAAAATATTATAATAACATAGTGCATTTAAATAATGTTAACTGCACGGTATATTGATAAAATTCCATTTTAAAATGAATTGTGCAATTATCTAAATTAATAATTTTTGTGAAAAATAAAAACTATATAGTGAAATATGAATTTAAATGTCAGTATAAGTTGCATAATACCTCTGTACAATTTATTTGTATGGGGGTATTATTATAATTAGAAAAAACTAGAGAAGAAGCTATGTTTGTGAAATTTACCTTCATCAGCTGCAAATGTTTAAGTGTTAATTTACAATTTGTAGAGGCATACTGCAAGGCACAAGTTATAATCTGCAGTTGAAAGCTGCAGTGGCAGTTATAAGGTTAATTTTTACAGGGGTAGTTATAAACTATAAGAAAAGAGGGATTGATATGGCTGAAATTAAGGTGAAATACGGAAGAGAAAAGGTTGAAGTTAAGGTACCAGACAGCAATTTAATTAAGGTTTTAGAAAGCAAGGCTGTAACTAGCCAATTAGAAGAGGAAGATATCATAAAGGAAGCTCTTAAAAATCCTATAGGAAGCAAAAGACTTAAGGAAATGGTTAAAAAGGGAGAAAAAGTTTGCATTGTGGTGTCAGACATCACAAGAGCTTGGCAGAGAATGAGTGTTTATCTTCCTTATATAGTAGAAGAATTGGAAGAGGCAGGAGTTCAGGAGGAGGATATAATTTTTATATCTGCCACAGGTTCACATAGAAAACAAACTCCAGAGGAGCATAGAGTGCTTTTGGGAGATAAATTAGCTGAGAGATTTAAGGTTATAGATCACGTATCAACTAATGAAGAGGATTTGGAGTATGTAGGAACTACTTCTTTTGGAACTCCAGTGCATATAAATAAATTGGCTCTTGCATGTGATCATATAGTACTTACAGGATCAATTATATATCACTTTTTAGCAGGCTGGGGTGGTGGAAGAAAGTCAATTCTTCCTGGAATCAGCGGCTACAAAACTATAATGACAAATCATGCTCTTTCTTTAAGCCCAGAAGTAGGTGGAGGTACAAAGAAAACAGTTAAAAGCGGCTCAGTAGAAAACAATCCCGTACATCTTGATATGATGGAGGCAGCAGCTTTTGTGAAGCCAACCTTCATGTTCAATGCTTTAATGGGAAGTAACGGGAAGATACGTGCTGCAGTAGCTGGAGATTATATAGAGGCTTTCCAAATGGGCTGTGGCATGGTGGATGAATATGATGCAGCGCCAATAGATGAACTAGCAGATATAGTGGTGGGTTCAGCTTGTGGATATCCTAAGGATATAAATCTTTATCAAACTTCAAAGACATTTTTCAATGTGAAAGAAACAGTAAAAAAAGGTGGAACTATTATTATAATGAGCCAATGCAGCGAGGGATTTGGCAATGAAGAGATGGAAGACATAATGATAAATTATGATGACAATGCTAAAAGAGAAGCATCTCTAAGAGAGGAATATTCCATTGCTAAACACATTGGTTACATTATGTGTGAAGCTGCAAGTATTTATAATATGATATTAGTTTCAGATATGGATCCAGAAATATTAAAGAAATGCAATATTAAAGTGGTTAAAACTGTAGATGAAGCGTTAGAAATAGCATACCAGCTAAGTGGAAAAGATGCCAAGGTATACGTTATGCCAAATGGAGCAAACACTCTTCCAAAGCTTAAGTAAAATTAAGCAAAATATTAGTATTATTATGAAGATATACCTGGGGATTCCTTTCCTGTGGTAAATGATAAAAACAACTTGCGAATAGATTTTGGCAATGTAAGCAGTGAGCAGGAGTATAGGGTAGCATACAGGGTTAAAGTATTGAATAATCAGGTTAAGTTTTCCAATACAGCAAAAATAGAGAGGAAGTACTAAAGGACATAGTTACGGACAGTAATGGAATAGGAAAATTCAATCAATAGCTGAAGGTAAAAATTTGGATTTTAGGAGCGGATACGGATGATGATTCGAAAGTTTTACCAGGAACACAGTTTGAAATTAAAAACTCTCAGGGAGAGGTGGTTACAACAATAACTACTGACGAAAATGGATTAGCAGAAGCAGAGCTTGTTCCAGGAGAATATACTTCACAGGAAATTACAAATCTTTTACCTAAGACAGGTACTAGTGCTTTACCATTGTTAGCAGGAATTTTAATGCTTGCAGTAGGAACATTAACCCTAAAAAAGCAGAAAAAAACCAATAGATAAAAGTTATTAAACAATGCCAGACTCTATTTAAAAATAGGTTCTGGCATTTGATTTTTAAGGAAATATTTGATTTAGAAATATAATGTTGCTACAATATAAATATATACATATAATACAAATATTTTCAAGCATATAATATATAAGGGGATAAGTTTATTTTAAATTTTATTTTTGATCATTTTAATTACATTCATTTGGGAGATATTAATTTAAGGGGGAAAAGGGGAAAAATGAAAAAGAAAATAGTTATTATAATTATTTGTTTAATTATAATAGGTAGCGTTATCACTATTGGGGTAGTGAGTTACAAAAAAGACCAAAAAAGTTTAAATATAACAGAGGAAAAATTATTGACCAAAGGAAAGGAAGAAAAAACTAATAGCAATAATAGAAGTCAGGAAACTTCAAAAAATATTCAAGAAGAGAAATCTCCAGAAGAAAAAGCCACAAATGGTAATAAAAATCTAGAGGGAAGTATTGATGGATATAAAAAAATTCAAAAGAATTTAGAGAGCAATATTAAAGGAATATCTCTTGAAGAAAAAATTAAAAAGTATTTAGGCAATGGAATAGATAGAGTAGGGCTTATATATTACGATTTGAATTCTGGTGAAAAAATAAGTATTAACGGGGATAAAATATGTACAGCCGCAAGTACATATAAAGTAGGAATGAATATGGTAGCTTACAACAGTATTAGGGAAGGAAGACTGGGAGTAAATGAAAAATTAAAGTATAGAACTTCCATGTATGAATCTGGTACAGGTATTTTACAGAATCAAATGAGTACAACCCTTAAGAAACCCATTTCAGTGCAGAAATTATTGGATTATTCAATTAAATATTCAGATAATATAGCTACTAATATGTTATCCCGCAGACTTGGGGGAGTACAAGCAGTTAGAAGAAAAGTTTGTGATATTACAGGAATCCAGATAGATACAAAGCATAATGTGATAACTCCGGAAATGGAGTTTAGATTGTTGAAGGAAATATATGATAACAGAGATGAAGAATACAATGCTCATTTGATAGAAGTTATGAAAAATACAGTATTTCACGATAGAATAGACAAGTATATTCCAAGTGACATAGTTGCACATAAAATAGGAAATTATGGCTCATATACAAATGATGTAGGAATAGTTTTTGCGGACAATCCATATATATTTGTTATGTATGTAGATGGATTAAGTAATGCTTCAGAGAAAATAGCTGAAATATCAGAAATAATATATAATTATAATAGTGGTGTTAGGTAACTGTATTATACAGGTGCCTGCACCATTTGCTTTTGTCGAAATGTCAATTAATTAGTTTTTTATCATATTTTTTTTGATTTTTTTGTCTATAAATATTATAATAAAAACTATACATTTATTCATATATTGGAATAAATTTTATGCATAAAGTTAAAAATATTATTAAAGAGTACAATTTAACGTAAATTTAACAAAAAATTTAATATAAAAGTTAGTTTTACTAAAAAGTTTTAAAATAAGCTATCGATATATATAGTGACGTCTTTCTAATATATTTTATCGTAGAGAAGTTCACAGCAAAATATTTGTTATAGTTATGGGGGTAAATATGGAAGAGGAAATGACTTTAGATCTTAGAGAATTATTTTGGATTTTAAAAAAGAGAGTTAAGCTGATAATAAGTATTACAGCTGCAGCTACTATCATTGCAGGAATTATAAGTTTTTTTCTTATAGCACCTACATATCAATGTAAAGTTAGTTTAGTAGTGGGAAAGGGAGAGGCTTCAACTAGTGTAAGTAAAAACTATGATTATAATGAGGTCATGATGTATCAAAAGCTAGTTAAAACCTATGCTCAAATTGCAAAATTAGATTCTGTGGCAGAGGATGTTATAAAAAAAGGAAATCTACAGATGAGTGTTAAAAATTTTCAAGGTATTGTAAAAGTAACACCTCAAGCGGATACTCAAATATTAGACTTAGCTGTGGAGAATAAAGATCCATACAAAGCTAAGGAAATAACTGATATATTTACAGAAGTATTTATTAAAAAAGCTGTAGATGCAATACCTAGTGGAAATATTCAAGTTTTGGACAAGGCTCAGGTGCCAGAAAAGCCAATAAAGCCTAAAAATAAGCTGAATATTGCTATTGCATTTTTCTTAGGACTTATGGTATCGGTGGGCAGTGCATTCCTATTAGAATACATGGATAACACTATAAAAACAGATGAAGATATATCTAAAATTTTGGACTTGCCTGTTGTGGGAGTAATTCCAGAACACGAAAAATAATAAAAAGAATAAAGTTGTACATATATAAGAAATAGTTAAACACTAAGGAGTGATATGCTTGCTTATAATAAAAAAGGATCCTAAGTCCATATCAGCAGAGGCTTTTAGGACTTTAAGAACAAATATACAGTATGCATCTTTTGATAAAGAAATGAAAGTAATATTGATAACTAGTGCAGGACCTAGTGAGGGTAAAAGTACTGTTTCTTCTAATTTGGCACTTTCTATGACAGAAACGGGTAAATCTGTACTTCTTATAGATTGTGATTTAAGAAAACCCAGTGTACATAAAAAATTCGCCATATCAAATGAAGTAGGTATAACAAATTTTCTTTTAGGCGAAGTTACCTTTGAAAAGGCTACTACATTGTATGAAAATAGGCTTTTTATAATGACGGCTGGTACAATACCGCCTAACCCATCAGAGATGCTGTCTTCTAATAAATTAAAAAGTTTTATAAAAAATGTTTCTAAACAATTTGATTGTGTAATAATAGACAGTCCACCAGTAATGGCAGTGACAGATGCACAAATATTGGCTACTGTATCCGATGGAGTTATCTTAGTAGTTTCCTCAGGAGAAACGGAAAAGGTTATGGCTTTAAAGGCAAAGGAATCACTTATGAAGGTAAACGCCAATTTCTTAGGTGCAGTTTTAAGTAAAGTTAAACCAGAACATAGCAAAGGCTATGGCTATTATGCATATGATTAATGTAATATATCCAAGCATCCATTGAGACGCCAACCTCCACAGGCGCTCAAGGGTGCTTTTTTTTGTGAGAAAGATTGGAAGTGGGAATGACAATGGACAATGGACAGTTGACAATGGACAATGGACAGTGGACAATGGACAGTGGACAATTGACAATGGACAATTAAGTGAGAATAAAAATTAAGAATTAAGAATTAAGAATTAAAATTAAGAATTAAGAATTAAGAATTAATAATTAAGAGTTAAGAATTAAGAATTAAAAATTAAGAATTAAGAATTAAGAATTAAAAATTAAGAATTAAAAATTAAGAAGTGACAATTAAGTAAGAGGGAAGGAATATTATTTTTACAGTATATTAATATAAGTGAAAAAATATTTAATATATAAAAAATGACTTAAAGTATAGAAAGATAATATTTTTCATAATTATAAAAATATTTAAAAAAATGAGGAGGATTTTTTTAATATATGAAGAATATTTTAAGTGTAACATCATATATTATATATATGAATAAAAGGTAGGTTTTCATATTATTAAAAATTGGGGGGATATTCATGAAGAGAAAAAAATTAATATCATGTATTTTAGCAGCGTCACTGTTGGCTTCCAGCTCTCTTGTGGGATGTGGGCAAAAGACAGGAGATAAGGGCGGAGATACTAGTGCTGCTAAGGTGGACAAGGAGCAGTATATAAACTGTAACTTGGGCGCAGAACCAAAAACCTTGGATCCATCAAAGGGAACAGATATATATGCAGCGTGGATATTGGCAGAAACTATGGAAGGTCTTACAAGGCTTGAACAGGAAGATGGTAAGGACGTAGTTAAGGCAGCAGGGGCAGAAAAGTGGGAACATAATGAAGACGGAACAGTTTGGAAATTTTATTTAAGAGACTATAATTGGTCTGATGGCAAAAAGGTAACTGCTGAAGATTTTATATATTCAGTTAAAAGAACCTTAGATCCTAAGACAGGAGCACCATATGCTAATTTATTATATGTTATTAAAAATGGAGCTGCTATAAACGAAGGTAAAGCACCTTTAGATTCTTTAGGTATGAAGGCATTGGATGAGAAAACTTTAGAAATAACCCTTGAGTCACCTTGTCCATATTTCTTCCAAATAACTTATAATAAAACTTTTGTACCACAAAGAAAAGATATAGTTGAAAAATATGGTGACAAATATGGAGCAGAACCAGATACTATGGTATATTGTGGACCGTTTAATATAAAGAGCTGGACTCACAATAGTGAAATGGTATTAGAGAAAAGTGATAAATATTGGGATAAAAAATCTGTAAAGTTAGAAAAGGTTAACATGAAAATCATAAAAGATGAATCAGCAGCATACAATTCACTTTACAGCGGATCCTTAGATTTGGGTGGAGTATCTAAAAAAGAATGGATTGAAAAGTTTGATAAAACCGGTAAATTCAATAACTTACAAGGATACAAGCCAGGAGCAAGCTATATATTCTTTAACACTAAGGATAAGCTATTTAAAAATGCAAATGTAAGAAAAGCCTTTTCTATAGGTGTTACAAGAGATGATTTATGTGATGTTATATTTAAAGGTCGTCAAAAACCAGCTTATGGTTGGGTTCCACCAACAGTTTTAGTAAATGACAAGGAATTTAGAGCTGAAGCTGATGAACCAATTAAAAATTTAATTAAAGAAAATCAAGATCCAAAGGAATTGTTATCCAAAGGATTGAAGGAACTTGGAATGGACCCAGATCCATCTAAACTAACAGTTACATTTTTACAAGCAGGTACTGATCAATGGTTTAGAACTTATGCAGAATACTTACAAGAGATGTATAAAAAGACATTGGGCATAACATTAAAGACAGAATATGTTGAGTGGCCAGTATTCCAAAAGAAAACAGATGAGGGTAAATTCGAATTAGCGAGTATGTCTATGTCTGGAGACTACAACGACCCTAATACTTTCTTTGATGGATTTATATCCGCTACAGCCTATGTACCAACATTCTGGAAAAATGAAGAATACGATAAATTAACTACAGAGGCTCAAAACATCATGGATGTAGCTAAGAGACTTGATAACTATAAAAAAGCTGAAAAAATACTACTTTATGATGATGCAGTTATTGCCCCTACAGGATTCCCAACAAGGAATACCTATGTATATAAATACGTTAAAAATTTAATGACCCCACTATTTGGAACTACTGAACTTAAGTATACTTATACAGACGGTAGAAGCAAATAGATATCCAAAAAAAATTACAGGTGGCAGATACCTTAGGGCAACTGCTGCCTGTAATTTTTTATACACTAGCTTGAACCATAGGTGAAGTATTCACATTTTGTTTTACAAAAAAAAGCTTAAGTTAGGCAACTAAGCTTTTTACTTTGGTAAAAATACAGTGAATATAGTACCAACACCTTCGTAACTTTCAACGGTTATTTTACCACTATTCTTGTGAACTATAGATTTAACTATAGGAAGTCCATGGCCATGATCTTCTCCATCTTTTGTAGAGAAGCCAACCTGAAAAAGTTTCTTTTGTATATCTTCTGAAATAATTGGATACGAATTTGTTATGGATATAATATATTGATTATCTATTTGAGAAATATCTATAGATAAAATTTTCTCTTCAGCATTACAGTTTTGCAGTTCATATATTGCATTATCTATTAAATTAAATAGGATTTTGCACAAATCTAAAGAGCTTATTTTTATATCTTCTAGATAGGAATCTATGTCTAATTCAACAGCAATGCCACTATTTTCTGCTATGGCATATTTTCTATAAAGTAGAGCTGCTACTTCTACATTTTTAATCTTAGATATGGAGAATATTTCATTGGTTTTTCCACAAATATTAAAGGTGTAATCTAAAGCTTTATCAGCTTTGCCCAATTGAATTAATCCAGATATGACATTTAAATGATTTTGGAAGTCATGCTTTTGACCTCTAAGAGCCTCTATAACTTCCTTAGAATTATTCAATTCTTTTACAGATTCTCTTTCTTCTTTTATTATATTCATTATAAAATAAAGACATATAAAAGAGGAAATACTCAAAATAAGCATTATAAGCCAAATGCTTATAGGATATTGAAAACTCGAGGAGCTGATATTTTCCCAAATTAATACTGCATTATTAGCAACAAATAACACTATTAAGTTTTGTATTAAAATTAAAGCAATAAGTATATAAGCTTTAATGTTTGAATTCATAAATATCGTCCCCGCAATCTATTGTTATTTATCTAAATTTATAATAGTTTTCTTATTTCTATAATTTATAAAAAATGCAGCTATTAAAAAGCAATGTGATATGAAAAATGCCATAATAGCTAAACCAAATACTTTATATATATTTTGTAAAAAGTTATTTAAAATTGGTATAAAAATAGCTTCACCTAAAAGTACCAAAACTAAGCTTATGGAAATAGCAATAACTGACTTTAATAATGATACTTTAAGAAATAAATTTAAATATAATATAATAAATAGTAATATTATAAAAGTATGAGAGCCTAAAGGAATTTTATTAGTTACATAGAAAATTCTAATAAAAAACAAAATTAAACCATTAATTAAAGCTGATTTTAATAGAGTTTTAAACTCTAAATAGATACCCAAAAAACTTAATCCAGTACCTATTACAAAAAAGCATTCAATAATAGAACCAATTAAAATTTCTAAATCAACCATAATAAAACTCCTATTAAAT
>NZ_CABDWS010000025.1 GCF_901447495.1 Haloimpatiens lingqiaonensis | reverse complement strand
CTGTTGAAGAACTTAAGATTCTTATATGGCGTTATTTCATCAGTTATTGGAACAACAGGAGGATTTGCTCTGCCAATGGTGGGCTACCTCCTATGGTTAAAAGACAGAGATACTATGAATCTCTAAATCAAGCTGCCTAATAACGAACTATGCGAGAAAAAACTGTCAAGTAATATTGACAATATCAAGATCAGTAAGAGCATCTGTTACGCCGTATTTTTCAAAGTATGGGAATTCATCCTGTAATAATAACAGATAATCTTCTGGAGCATCTACAATAATTCGTTCATTGATATTGACAAGGGTCGATAATACTTCTTCTGGACGGCGAATGTCCAACCCGTGAACAAGACAGATTCCATGAAGCGTATGAAGTAATGTGATGCAGTTCGTAACAGAGGGCATTGTTTCAAGGAGTGCTATCTGTTGAATCAGTGGATGCAGACTAATGGTCTTGTTTTCTGTGTCTTCCGTTACGAAGCCATAGCCAATCATGTGATTCACATCATTGAGATTTTTTAACTGTAGCCAGTTTCTGACAGAACGCTTACGTACACCTGATACAGGTAACAGAGAAAGATTGCGAAGGATGTCTTGCTCGGTATTATTCAGATGGTTGAACTGTAACAGCTTCCGCAAATGCTCAATTAACAAAGCTTGGTCGAATTCTTCATCCTTGTATAATTCCACTTCTTCACTGATATCTGCATTCAGACCACAGGTATTCAGCTCCTGTAATAATTCCTCTGGTTCGATACCGCTTGCATTGATGGCAAGGGCTGCAAGACATACGGTAAGCGTATGAGCGTGCAATACTTCAATGATCTGTTTTACGGTATCCGGTTCTGATTTGGCAGAAGGACAGTGACGGTAGAACAGGTCAGTCAGTTCTTTTTCTTTCTCTAATTCTTTGATTTCTAGGGTTTCAAAGGATGTAATTCTGCATCTGGTTGTGACCATCAACTGAAAATCATTCTTTAAAAATTCTTTCATCCATCCATCATCTTTTGGTAACACATTGAAGTTATCAAGGATAATCAGGCTGTCAGAGTGGAGCGTTTTCAATACATCATAATGAGCCTGAAAGAGTGCTTCTTCATCCATCTGTGAATTGTCTGTATCAAATTCCATTCCAGCAACACATTTCTTAAGGCTTCCAGTGTAATGCAGGAAGATAATATTGGTGTATTTACGTCTATATTTCTCTGCAAAGGTCTTTGCAAATTCACTTTTTCCAATGCCAGGTATTCCAGTGATAAATAATGGGGTACTGGTGCTTAACTTAGTATAGGCGTCCTTAAGTTCTGCTTTTCTTCCTACAAATTCTTTTGTGTGAGAGGGAACACGAGAACTTAACAAGGTGTCGGATAGGTCTGGTGAATACAGATTACCGTTATGATGGTTGTTAAGAATCGTATAACGAACCGTCATAGTATAGAACTCTGCATCATCAGTATAGGAAAGCAGTTCATCTGCTACAGCTTGTCCAATGGTGTCCGTACAGTCTGTAATCAGCTTCTCCATCTGAGTACGTGCATTGATTGGGTTAAGCAGATTCGGTAATATTTTATCATTGAAATCAGCTTCCATAGTATCCCAGTTGTCAGGCTCATAAGAATTGATGATTGCAATGGTGACTGGTCGTGCACCTGTACACCAACGACTGTATTCGATGCGTTCTCCATCTAAGATTTCAGAAGCGGGAAGTGTATCATCCAGACACTCTGAGAACAGATTGCGGATGAGCAGGTGCTGTGGGTAAGTCTTATTGCTGTTTTCAAGTAAGATGCCAACTACATTGGCAAAGGTCATTCTGTTTCTCATAGGTATCCTTGATTCCTTCCATTTTATTTTCTATGTCAAGTCTTGGTCAATAGTCCGTCAATTATTTTTTATAATAGATTCCGCTACAATAAACTCATGAAACGTAGCTGCAAAGCATCAGATTCAAAGCAAAGTAGCTACAAAAATTATAACACGAAACAAACTTATGTTCTATAAGAACTTTAGAAGTTTCAACTGCACATTGAAAAGTAAATAAGCTGTAGAGCTGGGGAAGTCCCCTCGGGTGATGAGGACTGAATTACTTATGTTAGTAATCTAGTAAGAGCCGAGGAATAGGAATCACGTCAAGTTGGGAGATGATCTCGCACAGGAGAGGCCCGCATCTATCAGAAGAATATTTTAATCTGATAGATGGATGGAAGCAGTAAGCTAACCGCCCCACTCTACGTAGAAAGCCAAACCATTTTCTTGCTGGATTACAACATATATTCACTTTAGAAACATCAGCTTGCTGATGGAAGAAAGAAGGTGATCAAAGAATTTTAGGAGAAGGAGGGGATTTGTATGACGAAGGAGCTTGAGCTAGCAAAGAAGCTGGCGGTACTTGGGTGGATTTATCACAATCAGCTTATCACGGAAGATGAGTACAGCAGAGCAAAGTACAAGATTATGGCATCCTACAATGTGGTCAGCTTTATGACTGCTTAGAAGGATTTTTGAACTTATAGATTTTGGAATATTATTTCGGCTGTACATTCGTTCATATTTTGATTCGGATGTATAGTCGGTAGCAGAAGGAGGAATTGCTTATGGCAGAGGTACAAGTAATACAGGCATCGGATGGACCGATTGTCAGAGATGTAAGAATGGTTGGAAAACCAGTTCAGCTTACTCGTAAAAGAGTGGCTGCATATGTTCGTGTCAGCACGGACGGAGAGGAACAGTTACAGAGTTTTCAGTCGCAGAAACAGTATTATCAGGATAAGATTTCACAGAATAAGGACTGGGTCATGGTGGAAATATATGCTGATGAAGCTATTACTGGTACGAAAACGAAAAACAGAGACGGATTTTTGAAAATGATTGAAGACTGCATGAATGGAATGATTGATGTGGTCATGACAAAATCAATTTCAAGATTTTCACGTAATCTTCTGGACACACTTACTTATGTAAGGATGTTGAAAGATCAGGGTATCACTATCATTTTCGAGAAAGAGAATATCAATACTTCCACGATGGAAGGTGAAATGCAGCTTGCATTATTGGCATCACTTTCACAGAATGAGGTAGAATCTATCTCACAGAATGTAAAGATGGGTGTCAAGATGAAGATGCAGCGAGGAGAATTGATGGGCTTCAATGGTTGCCTTGGATATGATTATCATCAGGAAGATAAATCATTAACAGTCAATGAAGCAGAAGCGGAAATCGTCAGATTTATTTTTGACCGATATATCGAAGGATATGGAGCATATTCCATTGCGAAAGAGTTGACAAGACTAGGAAAGATTAACAAAAAAGGTCTGGTGAAATGGACAGACAGTGGTGTCCGGGGAATTATCAAGAATGAAAAATATAAAGGTGATTTACTTCTTGGAAAGACTTACACCGTTGATCCGATTTCCAAGCGCAGACTGGATAATCGTGGAGAGCAGGACAGATTCTATATTGAAAATCATCATGAACCTATTGTATCAGCAGAAATTTGGGATAAGGCACAGGAAATCTGTAAGAGCAGATATAAGGAAAATCCTAATGTTGTGGAAGGCACACGAACGAAGTTCGCAAGAAAATTTGCTTTCAGCAGTATGTGTGAATGTGGATTCTGCGGTACGAATCTTACCAGACGTTCCCACAATCAGGATACACAGCACAAGAAACCAGTCTGGAAATGCAGAACTGCATCCAACAAGGGAATCGAGAATTGTCCAAACAGTAAATCCATTGATGAAGCTATCATTGAGAATGCATTTGTAGAAATGTTTGGGCTTCTGGCAGAGAACTTTGATGATGTATTGGAATCGGTGCTTGCATCGGTGGAAGAAACATTTTCAGCAGACGGAAGTGCAGAGAAATTAAAGCGTGTGAACAAGGAAATATCGAACCTTGAGAACCGCCGAAACAAATTGACCGATATGATGCTGGATGATAAAATAAGCAAGGAAGCCTATGACGAGAAATATGATGAGATATGCAAGAAGCTGGCAAAAGCAGAATCTGAAAAATTGTTATTTTCAGAGGGCGTTGCAACGCAGAATGCAATATCAAAGCGTATGAAGGATATTCGCTCACAGCTTAAGGATGCAGATATTATGGATCACTTTGACCGCATTGTATTTGAAAGCAGCGTGGAAAAGATTATCGTAGGCGAGACGAACGAAGATGGAACGGTTGATCCTTACAAGTTGACATTTGTACTGAAAGGGATGGATAACCGTAATGTGCCTGATGTGAAGAATCGGTATAAGAATCTGCGTAAGCAGGCAGGATAGAAAGAAACACCTGTTATTACCAATATTAGGATGATAGGTGGCAATCTGAATATATCAATGGAAGGAAGGGATTGAATGGGTGATATAACTGGAAATTCAAATTTGATAAGTGATATAAAACCAGAAGAAACATACAAATCTATTAGAGGATGTGTTCTCGATGCACAGAAAAAAGTATGTTCAGCAGTGAATATAGCTATGGTAATTGCATATTGGGAAATTGGTGAACAGATATTTAAAGCTTGTGGCGAAAATGACAGAGCAACATATGGCAAACAGTTGTTACAATATATTTCGGAAAAAATGATGAATGAATTTGGAAAAGGATATACTGTACGTAATTTACAAATGATGCGAAAATTTTATTTAACATTTCCAAATGCGAACGCACTGCGTTCGGAATTGAGTTGGACACATTATCGTTCATTGATGAGAGTGGAAGATGAAAAGGCGAGAGTGTTTTATATGGACGAAGCTGCTAAGGCAGGATGGAGTTCAAGACAATTGGATCGCCAGATTAACACAATGTATTATCAGCGAATCTTAGCCAGTAAAAACAAAGATGCAGTAGCGAAAGAAATTGAATCGACAGAACCAAAGTTGGAATATGAGAAAATACTTAAAGATCCATATGTACTTGAATTTTTAAATTTGCCTAAAAATGAACATTTTTATGAATCTAATTTGGAACAGGCATTAATTGATCATTTGCAGAAATTTTTGTTGGAATTAGGACGTGGCTTTTCTTTTGTAGCAAGGCAAAAACATATAAATTTTGATGGACGTCATTTTTATATCGATCTTGTTTTTTACAATTATATTTTGTAATGCTTTGTTTTGATAGATTTGAAAATTGATGATTTAACACATCAGGATATTGGTCAGATGCAGATGTATGTAAATTATTATACAAGAGAACTAATGAATGAAGGAGATAATCCACCAATTGGAATATTACTTTGTGCAGATAAAAGTGATACGCTTGTAGAGTACACTTTGCCAGAAGATAATAATCAAATTTATGCAGCAAAATATCTCCCTTATATGCCAACGAAAGAAGAACTGCGGAGAGAGTTGAATCTTGACGATTATGAAAAGTTAGATGATTAATTATGCACAAGTTGGTGCGTAATATAAATGTCGCAGTTGTAATGGTAGAATTTATAGTAAACCAACAATTTAACAGGAAGGAATGATTGACAATGAACACTCAGGAAAACTTGTTAAATAGTGAAGCCAAAAAGTGTTCCTTTTGCGAGGACGACATAGAAAATATGTGTTCCAACAAAGAATACGACACATGTTGAAACGGTAGTATTGATGTCAAGGGTTAAAGACTAAGCACCCGAAAAAGCTCTTATTGCTGGGATTTGTGGCAATTTGTAGTGGGTGACATCTATCCTATTTTTACAAGCTAAAGTAGTTCGTGGAAACATATCTAGTGAAAAATAGCGTATAGTTTAGAAGTCAGGATAGATGTCACTTTTTATAGACTATAAGATAGATGTCATAGCCATTAGGTTGTGTGGTCAGGATAGACGTAAGCTATAGGATAGATGTTGAGATTAGAATTAGACGATTGGGGGTGTAAAGATGAATACAGATTGTAGATCTCTTTTAGTAGGAAATGGACTTGATATTCAATTAGGTGGAGATGACTTTTTAAACAAATGGATTATTGTACGGTTATTATCTAAAGCAAAAATTGGAAAATATGATGCGTTATTTCTCAATGAAGAAGATAGTACACCATTAATATCAGGCGATGAAATCGTTGAATTACGTAAGCGTCAAAAATTAAGTACCTAGAAAACATATCCTCTCATTGATAAACTTAAGTAAAAGATTATCAATGGGAGGTTTACTTATGTATAGAAAATTAGATAATGATGCCTGGGAGGAATATTTAAATAAATTTAACTCTATTAAAGATACAATAACAGTGAAAGATTTCTGTGCTGAAAATAACCTTAATAAGAGTCAATTTTATTACCATAAAAGAATATTAGAGTTGCTCGTCATATTCGGAAATGGTAGTGGGCTGTTCTTTTAGAAATGCGCTCATATCAGCTATACGTTTTTGTAGCTCATCACGATTGGCGTTTTCCATCTGGGCCTTCTGCGTCTGCTCGCGTAAGCGGTATATTGTGAGGTTTAAATCAGGCATTGAAATAGAAATCTAATTAAAAAAACAAAATGTCGCACACCCTTTAAGCAATAAATGCTTTGAGGGTGTGCTTTTGTCTGTAACATTTTTATGAATTAGATCTAATTCATATTGACAACTATCGATATGCTTGATATTATTATTTTAGAATATCGAAAACATTGGATATCATTGATACATATAAATATATAGGAGGTAATTTTATGGAGCATTCATATGCAGATTATGTTCCTGCAATTAAGGCTATGTCAGATGAAACACGGTTAAAGATTATTGATATGCTGTCGTGTGGAGAAATGTGCGCATGCGATATATTAGAAGAATTCAGCATTTCCCAATCCACTCTAAGCTATCATATGAAAATTCTATCTGAAAGCGGCCTTGTAAATGCAGTGCGTGATGGAGCTTGGATGAGATATACATTAAACAAGGAAAAAACAGATGAACTTAAAACTTTCTTTGCATGCATAACAAGCGACAAAGAAGACTGTATTTGTAAAAGGTGCAAAAATAAAAAATCTAATAATCAATGTTGTTAAGGAGGATTTAGTAATGAAAAATATTGAGATTTTTTGACCCAGCAATGTGTTGTTCGACAGGATTTTATCTCCAATAAAGTTATAAGTGAAATTCTTCAAAAATAAGGAGCTGATATTCTTCCTGTAACACTTGCAGATGGTGAAATTGTAAAAACTAAAAACTACCCAACAAACGAAGAACTTTCAGCATGGTTAGGGGTGGAAATAAGCACAAAATCTCAAAGGAAAAGCGGTTGCTGCGGACCAAAGGGGTGCTGTTAGGATGTCAAGGAATAATTATGAATCATTTCATTTGGCTAAGGTTAATCTGACTAAATATTTGTTTTTTACAGGAAAGGGCGGTGTGGGCAAAACCTCAACCGCCTGTGCTGTGGCAATAAACTTGGCTGATAATTACGCAAGAGCGAATACTTATAGCAAAGCCTTAAATCTAAAACATCTTAATGTTTTGATTGAGGATATTTATACAGCAGGTAAAAGAGTGATATTCACAATGGGCAAAGGCGGTGTTGGAAAAACAACTATTGCTGTGGCCCTTGCTAGAAAGGGTGTTAAGGTACATTTAACATCTACTGACCCAGCTGACCATCTTAAATATGTGGTTTAAGATACTGAAAATATAAAACTAAGCAAAATAGATGAAAAGCAGGAACTATTGCGATACCAAAATGAGGTATTAAGTAAGGCGCGTGAAACAATGAGCGAAGATGATGTTGAGGAGGATTTACAATCACCATGTATACAGGAAATTGCAGTATTTAGAGCTTTTGCTGAGATTGTTGACAAGGCTGAAAATGAAGTTGTAATTATTGATACTGCACCAACTGGTCATACGCTTCTTTTGCTTGACTCTACACAGAGCTACCATAAGGAGGTACAGAGAACAAAAGGTGAAACGCCAATATCTGTTCAAAGATTACTACTAAGACTTTGGGATGAGAAACAAACAAAGGTTATAATTGTGACATTGCCTGAAGTTACACCGGTATTTGAAGCTCAGAGGTTGAGTGATGATTTAAACAGAGCGGGAATTAATAATAAATGGTGGGTGGTTAATTAGTGCCTTTCATTGACGAATACTAAAAATAGTATGTTAATAGCTCGCGCTGATGCTGAAAAGCAATGGCTAGAAAAAGTTAAGCAAATAAGTGCTGATAACTTTGTTGCAATCCCTTGGTTCCAGGATGCATCAATTGAAAGTATAGTGAATTTTTCTGGAGGTAGCAAAAGTGATGAATAAAAATGATACTGGTTGTTGTTCTTGTAGCAGTGGTTGCTGCGGACAAGAGCAGAAAAAAAGGCAGATTATAATTGATTTTCTTTATCTTGACCTGAGTGTATGTACGAGGTGTCAAGGAACTGAAACTAATCTCGATGATGCAGTTAATGAAGTATCAACGGTATTAAGAGCGGCAGGATTTGAGATAGTGGTTAATAAGGTTAATATAAATTCAAGGGTGTTAGCCATTGAACATCATTTTTTAAGCTCCCCAACAATTCGAGTAAATGGCAGGGATATTGCTCTTGAGGTTAAGGAAACTTCCTGTAAAGAATGTGGGGATCTGTGTGGTGATTCTGTGGATTGCAGGGTTTGGGTGCATGAGGGTATAGAGTATACAGAACCACCGAAATCCATGATTATCAACGCAATTTTGAAAGAGATTTATGGTGGGGATAGTTCAAGCACTTCAACAAATGTGGAATATGAAATTCCACAAAACTTGATTACTTTTTTTGATAGCTTAGAAAGAAAGGAGGACTGATTTAGATGAGTAAAGAACAAAAAAGTGGAATAGGTTTTTTTGAAAAGTACTTAACTGTATGGGTTATTTTATGCATGTTTGCAGGAGTATTGATTGGCAAGTTTTTACCTGGAATCCCAGCGTTTTTAGGACGTTTTGAATATGCAAATGTATCGATACCCATGGCGATATTAATATGGCTTATGATATATCCAATGATGCTAAAAGTAGATTTTCAAAGTATTAGAAATGTAGGCAAAAATCCTAAGGGACTTTTTGTTACGTGGATAACCAACTGGCTAATAAAGCCTTTTACCATGTTTGGCATTGCATGGCTGTTTTTCTTTATAATTTTTAAAGCTCTAATTCCAACAGAATTGGCAACAGAATATCTTGCAGGGGCAATTCTTCTTGGAGCAGCGCCATGTACAGCGATGGTATTTGTATGGAGCCATTTGACCAAAGGCAATGCAGCTTATACTGTCGTGCAAGTGGCGACAAATGATCTTATAATTCTCATAGCCTTTACTCCTATAGTCGCGTTTCTTCTAGGTGTGGGCGGTGTAACCATACCATGGGATACACTTATTCTATCTGTAGTATTGTTTGTTGTTATCCCGCTGGCTGGGGGTATAATTACACGTAATTACATAACAAAAAAGCGAGGACTCGATTACTTTGAAAAGAGTTTCATACCGAAGTTTGGGAATATTACTACCATAGGTCTATTGCTAACATTAATAATAATCTTTTCATTCCAGGGCGATGTAATTCTGAATAATCCACTGCATATTGTTTTAATAGCTATACCATTAATTATTCAGACTTTCCTAATCTTTTTCATTGCATATCTGGTAAGCAAAGCTATAAAGCTTCCGCATGATATAGCAGCGCCTGCCGGTATGATAGGTGCATCTAACTTTTTTGAATTAGCTGTTGCTGTTGCAATCGCATTGTTTGGCACACAAAGTCCAGCTGCACTTGCTACCATCGTAGGGGTTCTTACGGAAGTACCTGTTATGTTGATACTTGTAAAGATAGCGAACAATACAAGGCACTGGTTTCCTGTAAAAAGTTAGAAAGGAGGTAATGGTCAATGAGTAATAAACCTAAGGTCGCTTTTATATGTGTTCATAATTCATGCCGAAGCCAAATAGCTGAGGCACTTGGTAAACACTTTGCAGGAGATATATTTGAAAGCTACTCTGCTGGCACAGAAACAAAACCTCAAATTAATCAGGATGCTGTGCGACTTATGAAAGAGCTTTATGACATAGATATGGAGAAAACTCAACATTCAAAGTTGCTTGATGAAATCCCTCCAGTAGATATTGTTATTACAATGGGCTGTAATGTGGAATGCCCTTACCTTCCATGTAAACACAGGGAAGATTGGGGGCTGGATGATCCTACAGGTAAGAATGATGTGGAGTTTAAAAAGGTAATCTCAACAATAGAAACAAAAATAAGAGAGCTAAAAGACAGACTAAAGTCATAATAATTATAATGCCAATTACAAATCTAGTAGTTGACATTGTAATATTATATTATCGATTTGTACTTACCAACTAAAAAGTCAAAAGACAAAAAAAACTTGAAAAATAAGGATTCACTAATGCCCGTTCTACCAAACGGGCATTAGTGGTAGACTACATCTACCGAACAGGGAAAAACTGTGGACTGTATCTACCGAACCGATTAATAGGAGTTTAAAAAATATTATTAAGTCTATGGGTAAGGCTTAAAAAAATAATATTCCAATCATTTTAATTCAACATACGGAAGTAGAAAATAATTCAGAAACGTTTATTAGAGAAAGCAAGGAATGGAGAATACAGTTTTAACTACGGATAAATGGATAAGCTGTATAAAAAATGATGTTTAGAATATGGAAAAAACGTCTGCTAAAATATGCAGGCGTTTTTAGATTAATACATGTGAAAAAATAGTTAAGTAATCGGTTTTTTATATTTAAAATTTTTTTAGTTATCATATTTTTTATAATATATTTATAAATTCATTACAATTAGGCTAAATAAGTATAAATTAATGTGTAAGAATTACGATAAGTTATTATATAAATAGACAAAATGCAAAAAAAAAGGGGAATTAGGGAAATGCAAAAAAATACAGTATAAAAAATAAACTTATACTTTCTTTTGTCTGTTTGATTTTAGTATGTTTAGTTTTACTAGGTTCTATAGTATACACTAAAGTATATAATCAAACAAAAGAAGACTATGTACAATCTATAGAAAAGCAAATCACACAAGTGGATAGTAGCTTTAATAATTATATTGTAGCTTTTGAAGAAAACATAAATATGTTTTCTAAAGAGCTAAATAATTTAGAGAATCAGGTAACTTCATATATTGATAAAAAGCCTGAATCGGATGAAATACCTATGACTCCTCTCGAAAATGGAGGTTTTGAAGCTTCTTTATATGGAAAGTTTGAAAATTTCACAAAAACTCATGATGGAATAGAGACTGTATCCATATCTTCAGAAAGTAATGGAGGATATATGCAGTACCCAGCAATTTCAAGAAAAAAGGGATATGATCCTAGAAAAAGGGATTGGTACGATGAGGCAAAGAATAATAAAGATAAAGTCTCTTTTACAGATGTTTATAAAACTTCATCAGGTTCTATGGTAATGTCGGTTTTAAATCCAGTTAAAGATGTAAATTCAAGTTTTAAAGGGGTTATAACCTTTGATATAAACTTAAAAAAATTGTCTGAAATGAGTAAAAAAACAAAAATAGGTGAAAATGGTTATCTAATTGTAACAGATGAGAAAGGAACAGTAATAGCTAGTGGTAAAGATCAAGAAATTATTTCTAAAAGTATAAAAGAACTTAAAGTAGAACAGCTAAATGATTTATCAAAATATAAGAATAATAATTTTAGTGCAAAAATGAATGATGGAAAAGAGTATTTTATAAATGTGAAAAAATCTTCTAATAAAAAACTAGGGTGGTATTATATATCTTTTGTAGAGAAGGGTGAACTTACAAGAACTGCCAATAATGTAGGTGGTATAACTTTAATTTTTACTATTATATTTTCTATAATTGCAGTGGTAGTATGTATATTTATAGCTAATAAAATATCTAAGCCTATTAAATATGCAGCGGAACACATAAAAGAAGTGGGAAAAGGGGACTTTACCATTCCAATAGAAGAAAAATACTTTAAATTACAGGATGAAATTGGAGACATTATAAAATCAATAGACAAAATGCAAAGTTCTATAAAGTCTATGATAGGTAAGGTTAAGAAAAGTTCTGATGTAGTTGAAGAAGAGGAAGAAAAATTATTAGTTGCTTCAGAAGAAATGACAGGCTCCTCAAGTGAAGTTTCAAGGGCAATACACGATGTAGCAGAAGGAATTTCAAATCAAGCTGGGGACCTTGTGAAAGCTACAGCTACTATATCAAGTTTTGGAGAGAAGCTTGATATAGTAGTAAATGAGCTATCAGCAATAAGTGAAAATTCCGTAGGAATAAATTTAATGGCTAATGATAGTAATAAAAAGATGGAACATATGATAGTATCAGTAAAGAATATTAAAGAATTTTTTAAAGCTTTTTTAGATGTAATATCGAAACTTGATGATAATGTAGGACAGATAGGTGAGATGACTAGTTTAATAAATAGTATTTCAGAGCAAACTAATCTTTTAGCTCTAAATGCGGCAATTGAAGCTGCAAGGGCAGGAGAATCAGGAAAAGGATTTGCGGTGGTAGCAGATGAAATAAGAAAGCTTGCAGAAAGAAGCAAAGAATCTTCTGAAAGTATAAATAAATTAGTAGATATTATAGATAAAGATAAGCAAGAGATTATAGATAATGCAGGAAAGATGAAAGAAGAACTTGATGGTCAATCTAAAACCATAGAGGACACAATTGGAGTATTTAAAAACATAATACAATCTATTGAAGATATCGTTCCTAAAATACAAAATGTTAATAGTTCAGCATATTCTATAAATGAAGAGAAGGAAGAAGTTTTATCTAAAATGGAAGGTAGCTCAGCTATTTCAGAAGAAATATCTGCATCTTCAGAAGAAATAAGTGCATCTTCAGAGGAAATGCATAATTGTTCAAAGAAGGTAGCTTTGTCTGGTGAGAAACTAAGTGAAATGACAAAGGAAATGAATGAAGAAGTAAATAAATTTAAAATATAAATAAAAAATATGCTAAAATAAAAGCAAATTTAATATTTTGTTTTATTGATGGTACTTGTCAAAAAAGTTGGCATGAAGGCCTAGTTAAAATCTAAGCTTTCATGTTTTTTTTATAATATATTATTATTTGTTGACTCTCACATTATGGTATACTCTATACTGTAATTGAGCTCAAAAACACATATATGTGAGGTAATATAAATGTTAAGAATAGGTGATTTTTCAAAATTATCAAGAATTAGCATACGAATGCTGCGCCATTATGATGAGATTGGTTTGCTTATCCCCGAAAGTATAGATGATTTTACAGGTTATAGGTATTATAGTGAGGCGCAACTGCCTCTTGCAGGGCGTATCAACGCACTGAAAGATATGGGGTTTAGTCTGGCATCTGTTTCTGAAATACTGAAGAGCTATGATAATCCAGAGGCTCTAAAGAAATATTTATTGTTTAAGAAGACAGAAGTTCGAGAACAGGCGGAGGAAACCAATAGGCGTTTAATACTCATTGAAACTGCTATTAAAAGACTTGGAAAGGGTGATAAGGTTATGAATTATAATGTAACTTTAAAAGAATTGACAGAAAGATATGTGGCAAGTGTACGTAAAATAATTCCTTCTTACGAACAGGAGGGTATGCTATGGCATACATTAGTGACAGAAACTATGCCACTTAATATTAAGGATGGAGAACCTTGCTATACACTTGCTATTTTCCATGATGGAGAATACAAGGAAAAGGATGTGGATGTAGAGGTTCAGAAATCTGTAAAGGGAAAATATAAAAACACAAAAAATGTAGTGTTTAAAACAATGCCTCCTGTTCAAATTGCATCAGCTACTTATAAAGGTAGTTATGATAAAATTGGTGAAGTTAATCAGGTAGTTGCAAATTGGGTAAGTGATAATGGTTATGAGTTTAATGGTTTAGCCTTTAATATCTATCATGTAAGTCCTCATGAAACACAAAATCCTGAAGAATGGGTAACAGAAGTATGTTATCCTGTAAGAAAGAAATAAAACGGAATAACAAAAGTCGTCTGCTAAAATATGCAGGCGGTTTTTGCTTGTATAAGTAAAACAGGATTTACGCAAAATTGATAGTTTTCATTTTTTGACATAAAAATACCTACCTCTCTAACAGTGCATTAAAAATGCACATAATAAAATTCGCACAACAATAAAGCTTGCTATTATATTGAGATTCATAAAAATTTATGAGCTATGCTTTGTAATTTTAGTGTAGTATAATTTAGATATGATGTTATATAATAGGGTTATTATGTTTTAAATAAAATGCTTTTTTACATATTATGTTGAAAGTTTTACCAAGCTTTTAGATGACATATAAATAATAGAATGATTATCCCACAATAAGTATTACATTACTTGAATTATGAAATTTCTCTGGAATGACTTGCATAAGAAGCGAAAGCACTGTTTAAATTTAATTTTAGAAATTCTTCTTTTAGACAGATAAAATTATCGTAAGCCTGGCAAAGACGCCAGGCTAGCGAACCTGAGGCAGGACGCTGAATGTGAGCGTTAGATAATTTTATATGGCTAAAAGATTAGAATTTCTTAAATTAAATTTATTGTTCCGAGCTTCTATGCAAGTCATGGAAGAGAAATTTCATAATTCCATTACATTGTACCTTATTGTGGGTTAATCATAGAATAAGAATTTGTATAATTTTGGGGGCGAAGTATATGAATAATAAAATAGTAGTAATATACAAATCAAAATATGGCAGTAGTAAAAAATATGCTCAGTGGATAGCCGAGGAGGTAAAGGGAGACTTATTTGATGCTTCAGAAATAAAGGTAGAAATGTTAAAGGAATATGACACTATTGTTTACGGTGGAGGACTTTATGCTAGTGGCATTTCAGGTATATCACTTATAACTAAAAACTTTGATATTATAAAGTATAAAAAAATAATAGTTTACACAGTGGGACTTGCTTCTACGGATAAAAAAGAAGTTTTCGCCCCAATTATAGAAAAGAATTTCCCTAAAGAAATTATAGATAATATAAAGTTTTTTCATTTTCGCGGTGGAATAGATTACAAAAAGCTAAGCTTAGTACACAAAGCTATGATGGCAATGCTAAAAAAAGTAGTATCTAAAAAACCTGAAGATAAGTTAACAGATGATGATAAAGAGTTATTAGCTACCTATGGAGATAAAGTTGATTTTACAGATAGAAGTGCAATAGTGACTCTAGTTAATTATATATTGTAGAAAGTAATAATAAAGTTTGTGTTAATGAACTAAAAAAGGTTTCCAAAGGTTACGAAATCATCTCTACAGGAGTGACAAGTACCAATGAAGTAAATAGTGCTATAGGTAGTTTAGTAAAGGAGAGATGGGGAAATGTTTAAAAAAGTAATTAGTGCTTTACTATTATTAATTATGGTACTGTCCTTTGTAGGGTGTTCAACCTCTGAGAAAAAGAAAGCTAGCGAAACTAAAGGAACAAACAGCAAGGGAAAATATGAATATGTGGTAAAAGTAAGTTACAACAATGAAAAAGTTAAAGAATATAAAATTGGTGATATTAAGAAATTACCTGCAGAATCAGTAGAGATGGAAGGAAAAGAAGAAAGCGGTTCATTAGTATCTACCATATTAAAAGATTGTAAAGTGGGGGAGTTTTCAAAAATAACTTTTAAGGGCATTGATGGGACAAATGCAACATTAAAAAAAGAGGATATTGACAATGAAATTCCATATACTTCACATAATAGTTCTCTTTGTATAGAATTAAGATGCTAGTATAAATAAGAGTTCTATTTGCTGAATATACTATGTGCAGATAAGACTCTTATTTATGTAAAAATTTATTTTTCGCATCTAATCATTCACAAGGTTAGTTAAATAGAGTCCACAGGTAATGGACAAAAATAAATTATTGTGTTCGAAAATTCAGATTATTTCAAAAAATGTAGTCTAGGCTACATTTTTTTATTTTTCGTTTTGTTATAATTTTTATAATAAATATATTAAAAATCAGAAGGAGGAGGGAAATAAATGATAAAGTTAATAGGAATTTTAATTATTGTAATAGGTTTTATAATCAAATTGGATACTTTGGCAGTAGTTGTTATTGCCGGTATTGCCACAGGCCTTGTTTCTGGAATGTCCTTCAATGATATAATGAAAATTTTGGGAGAGGCTTTTGTAACTAATAGATATATGTCATTATTTATTATTTCACTTCCAGTTATAGGTCTATTAGAAAGATATGGTTTGAAGGAAAGAGCTGCATATCTCATAGGAAAGATAAAGACAGCTACA
Organism: Haloimpatiens lingqiaonensis; assembly: GCF_901447495.1. GTDB lineage: Bacteria > Bacillota > Clostridia > Clostridiales > Clostridiaceae > Haloimpatiens > Haloimpatiens lingqiaonensis. The sequence goes on along the minus strand of NZ_CABDWS010000025.1, from coordinate 22,726 downwards.
GTTGGAAAACTTACTTCTATATATCTTATAATAAGAACAATTTCAGCTGTTTTTAGTTTAAGAATAGGTGGACATGTTCAATTTATAAGACCTTTAATACTTCCAATGGCTCAAGGTGCTGCTGAAAATCGATATGAAGATTTTGATGAAGAAGGAAAAGAAGTGGTTAAGGGATTAGAAGGATCAGTTGAGAATTATGGAAACTTTTTTGGTCAGAATGGTTTTGTGGCATCTGGTGGAGTACTATTGATTGTTGGGGTACTTAAGGAATTGAATTATAAGGTAGAAGCTATTGATGTGGCAAAGGCTTCCTTACCAATTGCTGTAATAATAATGATAGTGGGAACAATTCAATTCTTATATTATGATAAAAAGTTTGACAAGAAATATAAAAAGAAAGCTAAACAAAATACAGAGTCAGGAGGGGATATAAATGCTTAAAGCATCTTTAACTGAAATAATGTATGTTTTGTGTGGCATGGTATGTTTTTATACAAGTTATATGACTTTAAAAGATAAAGAGAATAATTCTAAGATATCTACAGCTCTGTTCTGGCTTATACTTGGATTTATATTCACTTTCAGCAAAATAGGATTAATATGGGGAAATGAGAAGATAGGAGTAAACCCTACTATAATAGGATATTTAATTTTAGTACTTTGTGCATTGTCAGCACTTAAAGTTGTTAAGCCTGGAAAGTATCAACAGTCAACTCAAGAATTTAAAGATAAAATGGCTAATAAAATAGGTAATGCTATATTTATACCAGCAGTAGCTTTAGCACTAATTACTTTTTTGGTAGCACAACTATTTAAAGAATCTTTAGGTTCCCTAGTAGCTTTGGGAATAGGTACATTATTGGCTACTATACTTGCAATAGTAATAACAAAAGGAAAACCAAAAGAAATGGTGGAAGATGGAAGAAGATTATTCCAAATGGTTGGTCCTGTTAATATTTTACCGCAACTTCTTGCAGCATTAGGTTCAGTTTTTGCTAGTGCAGGGGTTGGAAAGGTAATTGCTGATGGCATAAGTGGAATTATACCACAAGGAAATATACTTGCAGGAGTAGTGGCTTATTGCGTAGGCATGGCACTATTTACTATGATAATGGGTAATGGATTTGCAGCTTTTGCAGTTATTACTGCGGGGGTAGGAGTTCCTTTTGTTATAGCTCAGGGAGGAAACCCTGTTGTAGTTTCCGCTTTGGGGTTAACAGCAGGATTCTGTGGAACTCTTTTGACACCAATGGCAGCTAATTTTAATATAGTTCCAACAGCTATTTTAGAAATTAAAGATAGGAAATATGGAGTTATAAAATATCAAGCCCCAGTGGCTATATTAATGTTAATTATACACATATTACTTATGTATTTTTGGGCATTTTAATATAGAGTTTATAAGATTTTTAGGATTAATATTGAAATAAATTTTACGTCGTTATGTTAGGAGAGAATGAAGATGAAAAAAGTATTGGTTACAGGATTTGATCCCTTTGGAGGAGAAAGCATAAATCCAGCTCTTGAAGCTGTTAAAAAACTCCCAGAAGAAATAAACGGAGCTAAGATTGTTAAAGTAGAGATTCCTACAGTATTTAAAAAATCTGTAAGAAAGCTTGCAGAAGCTATAAAAGCAGAACAACCTGATATGGTGGTATGTGTAGGACAAGCAGGGGGAAGATACGATATTACTATAGAAAGAGTTGCAATAAATATGGATGATGCTAGGATACCAGATAATGAAGGAAATAGTATCATAGATGAAAAAATATTTAATGATGGAGAAAATGCATATTTTGCAAGCATTCCAATAAAAGCTATGGTTAAAAAGATACAGGAAGGTGGTATTCCAGCTTCAGTTTCTAATACTGCAGGAACTTTTGTATGTAATCACATAATGTATGGACTTTTATACCATTTAGATAAAGAATTTAAGAATACTATTGGAGGATTTATACATGTTCCATTTATACCAGAACAAGTAGTAGACAAGAGAAATATGCCTTCTATGGCGTTGGAAAGTATAACTAAAGGATTAAAGTTAGCTATAGAAGCAGCTATTGAAACTAAAGAAGATATTAAAGAGACTGGTGGTAAAATATGTTAGAAACTAAAGTTAATATGGAAGTTGAAGAAGTAAAGAATGTATTTGTTTATGGAAGTTTAATGAATAATTTTTTTAACTATGAAAGATATCTAAGAGATATAATATTAGATAGAAAAAAAGCTAGAGTTAAAGGTAAACTTTATCATTTAGCAAAACGAGGATATCCAGCTTTAGTAGATGGAAAAGATTTTGTATACGGTGAGCTTATAAGTTTTAAAAATTTTAAGGAAAACCTTAAAATATTAGATAAAATGGAGGGATATATAAGGGAAAACGATTCTAGCAACGAATACAATAGAATATTAACAGATGTAGAAGTTTTGGAAGGTGAATCAGCGAGGATTCAAAAAGCCTATGTGTATAAGTATAATGATAAAAATAATAAAATAGATGAAAATGATATATATGTGCATCATGGAGATTGGAGAAAATTTATGATACAATATATTAGTTAATTTTATCTAGTACATTTCTTATTTAAAATTTATAGAGTAGAGTGAAGAGTATTGTAGTATTTTGTTGCTACAATGCTCTTCACTTTTTAAATTCCTTTTGATATAATAAGCAAAATATAAAAAATAAAAATTCATTAAATTGGGTGATAGAAATGTATGAAGAATTATTTGATTGTGAAAAACAGCAAGAAATGAGAAATTTTTTCTTGAATGATTTTAGTAATTATGGGGAAAAAAGAAGTTTTCGCAAAAATGAGCAAATAATAATTAGGGAAAAGAGGTTTATAGCTGTAGTTACTAATGGTAGCGTGAAAAGAAGTTTTTATAATAGTAATGGAGATGAAAAATATCTTTATTATTTAAAACCGGGAGAAATCTTTGGAGAGGAAGAGTATTTTGAAGGTGTAGCTGATTGTTTTATAAATACAGCTATACAAAACACTGACATATCTATAATTCACTCAAGAGAAGTAGAAAAACTTTTAGATTTTAATGCTGACATATATAGATTCATAATTCATAGCTTAGTTAGGAAGTATAGAATATCAATGACTCAAATGGTAAATATATGTTTTAATGATTCTACACAAAAGGTAGCAGATACTTTAATAAGATTATGGACTCAGTCAAAAGAAATAGGAACTAATAATGAAAAAATAGTAATAAATTTAACTCACCAAGATATTGCAGATATAATAGGATGTTCAAGAATTACAGTTACCAGAACTCTGAAGAAGTTTAAACAAGAAAACATAATAACTTCAGAAAATAGGAGTATAGTAATAAAGGATATAAATAGATTAAAAAGGTATTTAACTAATAATTGTAATAAATAAAATGAGTATATTAATTTATAATAATAATTTAATATAAAATGAGCTTTATCTGACGAATATATCATATGTAGATAAGGCTCTTATTTTATATTAAATTATTAATTTTTTGTTAAAAAGAAACACATAAGCTAGTATTTGAATAAGAAGAGATGGAAATTTGTGAAAAAGATTACAGACGCATAATTACACCATTTAATGGATATTAAAAGGCATAAAAAGACTAATTAAAATCCATGGAGGATAATTACATAATAAATATATATAGTAATTGAATAAAGGATTTTCAATAAATGTATATGTTTTAGGGATGAAATTCTTCAAAAAAAGTGATTTAATAATATTTGACCGTTGGTCATAACTAATGAACTTTACATAATGAAGGAGAGCAAGACAAATGAAGATAGGTAATAAGGAGATAAGTAAAAAAACCACATATACTGTGATAGCTATTTCTGTCATAGCTATAATGTTTGTTCCTATGCTTTATTCAGCTATTTACTTAAAGGCATTTTGGGATCCCTATGGCAATTTGCAAAATGTACCTGTTGCCTTTGTGAATCTGGATAAGCCCGTTACAAAGGATGGGAAAAAATATAACATAGGTGAGGAAGTTGAGGATAACCTTAAAGAAAATAAAAAGGTTAAGTGGCAATTTGTAAATTATGATGAAGCCAATGAAGGTATAAATGGAGCAAAGTATTATGCTATGATTGTTATACCAGAGGATTTTTCTAGGAAGGTAGCTGATGCTGCGGATGGGAAGTTTCAAAAACCTGAAATAATTTATACCCCTAATAAAGGAACTAACTTCATATTTTCACAGGTGTCATCTAAGGCAGCTGAGGCTATAAAAAGTGAAATAACTTCAAATATGGCTAAGGAAACTACTAAAGAATTAGCTAAGAATCTTTATGAAGTAAAAGATTCTATAAAAGATGCTAGTGAAGGTTCTAAAAAATTAAAAGATGGTCTTTTAGAACTTAGTGATGGAGGAAATAAATTATTAGATGGACAAAGTAAAGTTGTAGATGGATTAAATGTGTTTAAAGGGAAATTGTCCCAAACAGATCCAAGAATTGCTGAACTTATAAGTGGAGCGCAAACTGTGAATGGTGGAGCAAAACAAGTGAGTGAAGGCTTAGGTGTGTTAAATGGTAAAATGCCGCAATTAACGGAGGGTGTTAATAAGATTAATGGAGGATTAGTAGCATTAAATACTAATATACCACAAATAAGTAATGGAACATCTCAAATTAGCGGTGGGTTATCCGAGTTAAATAAGCAAATGCCAAGTTTACAATCTGGAGCTAAAAAATTAAATGATGGAATTAAACAAGTGAAATACAAAGTATCAGTGGACAGTGAAGATATTTCTAAAAAATTAAATGGTGCAGGTGATGGTGTTGAGGCTGTTAGTAAAAATATAAATATAGCCTATGATTTAATGGCACAGGCTCAACAGGATATGGCAAATGGAAAAGTGGATGAAGCTAAAGTAAATTTAGCTAAGTCAAAATATATTTTAGAGGCGGTTAAAAGTAAAGATATAAGCACTAATATAGCTAAACCACTAAAAGAAAATGCAGATGCGTTAAAACCTTTAGTTGGAGTTTTAGGCCAATTAGAAGAAGGGTCAACTTCAATGTTAGCAGGTACAAATAAAGTTGGCGGTGCAGTAAATCAACTTTCAATAGGAGCTACTAAGTTGTCTAATGGAGTTGGACAAGTATCTTGGGCTTTAAATGAACTTTCAAATGGATCAAATGAACTTTTAGATGGACAAAATAAGGCAACGGAAGCAGTAAATAAGCTTTTTAATGGCTCAGTACAAGTTACAGATGGAACAAATAAGGTAGCCATGGGTAATGTACAGTTAGCTAAAGGAATAGATGAGAAGCAAAAGCAAGGTATAGATGGAGTTAATCAGCTTTTAGATGGAAGTAATAAATTAAAAGAAGGAACATCTACTTTAAACAGTGGATTAAAAGAGGCAAGTAATGGTGGAAAAGAATTAAATGACGGTTTAAGTGAAGGCTATGATAAAATGGATGAAAAACTAAAATTCACTCCAGAAAATATCAGTGAGTTTATATCAGAACCAGTAAACCTTCATGAAAAGCCAATTAATGATGTTAAGTATTATGGAGAAGGATTAGCACCATACTTTATGTCCCTTTCATTGTGGCTAGGGGCTATGTTTGTAAATATTATAATAACTCTAGCTAAATTTTCAGAAGTTGTTAAAAATAAATTTTTAAGAAGCTTTACAGGGAAAGCTATTATAGGATCAGTATTGGTAGCTATTCAAGCAGTAATTTTAAGTGCAACACTTGCTAAGGGTTTAGGCATGCATTCAATAAATAACTCATATTTTTATTTAAATAATATATTTGTAGCTATTGTGTTCTTTATGATAATGTATGGATTATCTTATGCTATGGGGGGAGTTGCAACGCCTATAATATTCGTAGCATTGCTTTTACAATTATCCTCTTGCGCAGGTACTTTCCCAATAGAAACAGCACCTAAATTTTATCAAGCCATAGGAAAGGTGCTACCAATGACATACTCAGTTAAAATGATGAGGATGATAGTATCTGGTATGAATAATGTTTTGTTTAAAGAAAATGTGGTCGTTATGATTAAATTCATTTTAGTATTTGTTGTTTTTGGTTTCTTAATTGGAAGAATTTTCACCCCGAGGGTAAAAATTATGGAAAATAAATAATTTAGTGGAAAACTGTTGATGGAATGTGCTATCAGCAGTTTTTTTATTTTTTATAATTATTTTTAATGATAATATATTTAGTGGTAAATTTTATATTAAATATAAATTATTGACTAAATAATATTAAAGTAATATAATGTAAAAAATGGTAGGAATAAAATGGGTTAAATGAAGGATTATTAGTAAGGGGTAAGCATAAGGTAATACTGTACTAATAATTAATTCAAAAAATAGGGGGATTTTAAAAATGTCAGGAACTATTACAGAAAGGATATTGAAGGCTCATATTATAGAAGGAAAAGCGGCAGTAGGGGAGGAGGTAGCTTTAAAAATCGATCATACCTTAACTCAAGATGCTACAGGAACTATGGCGTATTTACAGTTTGAAGCAATTGGAATAAATAGGGTCAGGACAGAATTAAGTGTAAGTTTTGTAGATCATAATATGTTACAGACAGACTTTAGAAATGCAGATGATCATAATTATTTAAGGTCTGTTGCAGAAAAATATAGCATTTATTTTTCTAGGCCTGGAAATGGCATTTGCCACCAGCTTTTTTTAGAGAGATTTGCTGGTCCTGGAAAAACCTTAATTGGCTCTGATAGTCATACGCCTACTGCAGGAGGTATGGGAGCCTTGGCTATAGGTGCAGGAGGCATGGATGTTGCCGCTGCCATGGCAGGAGAAGCTTTTAGAATAAAGTATCCTAAAATTGTAGGAGTTAAATTAACAGGAAAACTTTCTTCCTGGGTTTCTGCAAAAGATGTAATACTAGAACTTTTAAGACGTGTAGATGTAAAAGGTGGAGTGGGAAAAGTATTTGAGTACTTTGGAGAGGGTGTTAAAAATTTAAGTGTGCCGGATAGAGCTACAATTACTAATATGGGAACTGAAACAGGATGTACTACTAGTATTTTCCCAAGTGATGAAATTACAAGAGAATTTTTAAAATCCCAGGGAAGAGAAAACCAGTGGACTGAAATTGTAGCAGATGAAAATGCTCAATATGATGAAGTAATAGAAATAGATTTAGCAGAAGTAGAACCTATGGTTGCGCTGCCACATAGTCCGGGAAATGTTAAGAAAGTATCTGAAGTAGCTGGCATAAAAGTAGATCAAGTTAATATAGGCTCCTGCACTAATTCATCCTTAAGAGATCTTTTAATTGTTGCAAAAGCACTCAAGGATAAAACAATCTCTGATACTCTTCATTTAAGCATTAGTCCTGGTTCAAGACAGGTGGTAGAGCATTTGATTGAAAGTAATGATATGAAATATTTAGTTAAAGCAGGTGCGAGAATATTAGAAAATGCATGTGGACCTTGTATTGGAATGGGTTGTGCACCATGTTCTGAAGGAGTAACTGTGAGAACTTTTAATAGAAACTTTAAAGGGAGAAGTGGAACAAAGGATGCAAAAGCTTACTTAACAAGTCCTGAAACTACTGTATTGAAAGCTTTGCAAAGGCTTGCTTTAATTATGCACTAGATAAGAAAATAGACCTTTGGTTTTCCACTAAGGATACTATTTCCAAGACTTATGATGCTAACTTTAAGGCTATATTTGATAGGCTATATGAGAGTACTTATAAAGAAAAGTTTAAGGAGGCTGGTATAGTTTATTTTTATACTTTAATTGATGATGTGGTTGCCCGTATCGTAAAATCCCAGGGCGGAATGCTTTGGGCATGTAAAAATTATGATGGAGACGTTATGTCTGATTTAGTAGCCACTGCTTTTGGAAGCTTGGCCATGATGAAATCTGTATTAGTTTCACCACAGGGATATTTTGAATATGAGGCTGCTCATGGCACAGTACAAAAACATTATTATAAATACCTAAAGGGAGAGAAGACTTCGACAAACCCTATGGCTACTATTTTTGCATGGACTGGAGCTCTTAGAAAACGTGGAGAACTTGATGGAATAGAGGAACTTGTAGACTTTTCATATAAACTAGAAAGAGCTTGTATTGAAACCATAGATAAGGGGATTATCACTAAGGATTTAGCATTGCTTTCAGAAGCAAGCAATAAGAATATTGTAAATTCTGAAGAATGGCTACATCTTGCGGCAAAGCAACTGGAAAGTTTATTGTAGAAAATATTCGGAATTTTCAGAGTTAACAGTTGAGATATAGTATATTGATGGAAGGTGAATTTTATGAAAATTATAAAAGAATCATTAGTTGGAACCTTAGAATCAAGCGATATTCAAATAATGATTTTGCCAAATGAAGATTCAGGAATAGAAATACAATTAAAAAGCAATGTGGAAAAGCAATTTGGGAAACAAATTAGAAAAGTTATGATGGAAACATTGGAAAAGTTAGAGGTAGAAAATGTTAAAGTAATAGCTACGGATAGAGGAGCATTAGATTGCACAATAAAGGCTAGGTTACAGTGTGCAATTTTTAGGGCCTGTGGTATTGAAGGAAATTATAATTGGGAGGTAATTGACTAATGGAACGATTAAGAAGGACTATGATGTTTGTTCCAGGAAGCAATCCCGGAATGATTAAGGATGCAGCTATCTATGGAGCAGATTCTTTAATGTTTGATTTAGAAGATGCAGTTGCTATAAATCAGAAAGATGCAGCTAGACTAGTGGTTTACAATGCCATAAAAACTTTAGATTATGGTGATACAGAAATTGTTGTAAGAATAAATGGCTTAGATAGCCCCTTTGGAAGAGATGATATAGAAGCAGTGGTTAGAGCGGGGGTAGATGTAATTAGACTTCCAAAGACAGAGAGAAAAGAAGATATAGAAAGGGTAGAAGCTGTTATAGAAGAAGTTAACATTAATACCTAGTTCACTTACAAATATTCACAGTCCACTAGTAGAGCATATTAAAAATGGTGTAGTTACAAAAATTTCAACTAGTGGTTTAAGGGGCAGATTGGCAGAAGAGATATCTAATGGATTAATGGAGGAGCCTGTAATTATAAGGTCTCATGGGGGAAGAGCCCGTGCCATTGAAGCAGGTGATGTTAAAATAGATGTAGCATTTTTAGGTGCTTCCTCCTGCGATGAATATGGCAATGCCAGTGGTTCAAGGGGAAAGGCTAATTGTGGTTCCTTGGGATATTCAAAAATAGATGCACTATATGCAGATAAAGTAGTTATAATAACAGATTGCTTAGTGGATTTTCCTAATATGCCTGCAAGTATTTTGCAGCATAATGTAGATTATGTAGTTAAGGTAGATAGTATAGGGGATCCAGCAGGAATAGCTTCTGGTGCCACAAGATACACTAAAAACCCAAAGGAACTGCTAATTGCAGAATATTGCAGTAAGGTTATAACAGAATCTGAATATTTTAAGGAGGGTTTTTCATTTCAAACTGGAACCGGGGGAGCTTCATTAGCTGTAAGTAGATTTTTAAGAAATGAAATGCTCCAAAGAGGAATTAAAGCAAGCTTTGCTTTAGGTGGAATAACTAGGCCAATGGTAGAAATGCTTGAAGAAGGATTGATCAAAAATATTTTTGATGTGCAGGGATTTGATTTAACTGCGGTACATTCCATAGATAAAAATCCAATGCATCATGAGATAGACTCCTCTTTTTATGCAAATCCACATAATAGAGGATGTATTGCAAATAAACTGGATATAGTTGTTTTATCAGCTTTAGAGATAGACACAGATTTTAATGTAAATGTTATTACTGGCTCAGATGGAGTTTTAAGAGGAGCTTCTGGAGGCCATTCAGATACAGCAGCTTGTGCAAAATTAACTATTATTGTAACTCCTACAATTAGAGGAAGAATACCATGCATAGTAGATTCAGTAAATACAGTTATTACACCAGGTGAAAGTGTTGATGTACTCGTTACTGAATTTGGTATTGCCATAAATCCAAGAAGAAAAGATTTGATTGAAAAATTTAAGGATATAAATATACCTATGTTTACCATTGAGCAATTAAAGGAAAAGGTTGAAAGTATAGTAGGAGTTCCTGAAAAAGTTAAATATGATGATAAAGTAGTTGCAGTTGTGGAATACAGGGATGGAAGTATTATTGATGTAGTAAGAAAAGTAAAGTAGGAAAGGCAAGATAAGGTAATAGTGTCTAGGTGCTAGTTTAATATAGATCTCCCTCCCAACTCCGCACCTAGCACCTAGTACCTAGCATCTAAATAAAAAGTGGAGGATTATTATGAATGTGCATTTTCAAGGACAGGAGCAATCCTTACAGGATATTTTAAAATGTAGGGATATGAGGGTACAGTATCAACAATGTTTGTTAGAGAAATACCAAAATATAGTTATATGCTATAAGTTAAATATACCTGGAGCAGTAAAGTATAACTTTCTTATAAAAAAGATATTTGATGAAGGCTTACAGGTTTTTAAAGATAAGTTAGATAGGAATTCCCTGGTGATTTTAGAAGAAAAGTCTATATATAAAAATAGCGGTCCTGAGTATTTTGGAGCTTTCAATATTCCAGCGTACTTAATGAAAAAGATAACTACTAATATTGAAGATACACATGCCTTGGGAAGATTGTACGACTTTGATGTTTTAAGTGGAAAAGGAGAACAAATTTCTAGACAGGAGCTAGGTAAAGAGCCAAGAAAATGTTTATTATGTGAAAGTAATGCCTTTGAGTGTGGAAGAGCTAGGCGACACCAAGTGGGAGAGTTAATCGCTAAGATAGAATCTATGGCTAAGGAGTATTTTAGATGAGAATTCTTAAAATTTCAGAAAGATATTACACATCCACTTTATAGTGTTGATGGAAAAAATAAAGGAGTCACATACAAAACGGATGTTTTGGGGGATTTGACAATTATAGGAGGGGCATCTGGTGTAATTTCTGCTGCAGCTTCTATTTTGAGGGATATTATTAATATTAATAGAGGTGAAGAGTTTAGGTGAAATAGTGGTAGTTACTAATATTGCTTGGAATAATATGTATAAATAATCAATAAATAATTAAATGATATGAAGACTACTAAATATAATAAAAGCCTTATCTGATAAATATACCAGATAAGGCTTTTATCCGATGACTACCTGCCGTAACACTCCCACTTCTAACAAAGTGGGAGATAACGGCAGCTACGTCCCTGGATAACGATCTCTAACCTTCAGTTGGAGTAAAAACTCCATCTGAAGCTAAGAGCTCTGTTTATATTTTGATAACTAAAAACTTTATTTTTCAGACTAGCTTTTTAAATTATCTTTTTAGATAGGGGTATACAACTTAAAATATATGTCAATATAATAGGTATGAGCAAATGGAATAAAAACCATTGCATTATGTATAATTTTGGTATAGAATATAAACATAATGCAAATGCGAATGATTTGCAAAAGGTCTTTTGAAAGGGATGAATGTAATGAAGAAAAATACTTTTAAAATATTTTCATTAATAATTATTGCATGTTTAGCCTTATTAGCAGGGTGTAGCAATAAGCCTAAGGAAAAGCAAGGTAAAAGAGATGAAAATAAGATTTCAGTTTATACTAGTTTCTATGCTATGTATGATTTAACAAAAAAAATTGGTGGGGATAAGGTGAATATAACCAATATAGTTCCAGCAGGCATTGAGCCACATGATTGGGAGCCTAAACCTTCTAATATTGCTGAGCTTGAAGAGGCAGATGTGATTGTCTATAATGGTGCTGGAATGGAAGGGTGGATAGATAAAGTATTAAAAACATTGAAAAATAAGGATTTAATTGCAGTGGAAACATCTAAGGAAATAAAGCTTTTAGATAATGCTCATGGTGATGAACACCTAAAGCATGATCCTCATGTATGGCTAAATCCTATGAATGCAAAGAAGCAGATGGAAGCTATTAAAGACGCACTTGTAAAGGCAGATCCTTCTAACAAGTCTTATTATGAAAAAAATTATGAGGATAATGCTAGGAAAATGGATCAATTAGATAAAAAATACAAAGAGGCTGTGGGAAAATTTACCCAAAAGAACATGGTGGTATCTCATGAAGCCTTTGGATATTTATGTGATGCCTATGGATTGAAACAAGTAGGTATAGAAGGACTAAATGCGGAGTCAGAACCTTCACCAGCAAGAATGGCTGAAATAGTGAACTATGTAAAAGAAAATAATGTTAAATATATATTTTCAGAAGAACTATTAAGCCCTAAGGTAGCAGAGGCGATATCAAAAGAAACAGGAACTAAAATAGCTATTTTAAACCCATTAGAAGGCATTAAAGATGAGGATATGAACGCGGGTAAAGAATATTTCTCTATAATGAATGACAATTTAGAAATATTGAAAAAAGCATTGCAATAATACAATTAAACTTTAAAATTATGTAGGGGGTAACTGAGAAAAGTGCTATGAATAAAATCATTGAAGTAAATAACTTGAGTTTTGGATATAGTGAAAATATTTTATTGGATAATATAAACTTTTCAGTAAATAAGGGAGACTTTTTAGGCATTATTGGTGCAAATGGCTCTGGAAAAAGTACTCTTATAAAATTAATGCTAAAAATACTTACACCCATGAGTGGTGAGATTAAATTATTGGGAGAGAATATAGAGAACTTAAAAAAATGGGATAAAATTGGTTATATATCTCAAAAGGCAAACTCTTTTAATGGTAATTTTCCTGCAACTGTTGAAGAGGTGGTTGAGGTTAATCTTTTTTCTAAAATTGGACTTTTTAGATTGCCTAAAAAGAAACATAAAGATATGGTTTACGATGCTTTAGAGAAAGTAGGAATGCAGGATTACAGAAAAAGACTTATAGGAAATTTATCAGGAGGGCAGCAGCAAAGGGTATTTATAGCTAGGGCCCTTGTAAGTCAACCTGAAATACTATTTTTAGATGAGCCTACAGTTGGGATTGATGCAAAGTCAGAGGAAGCAGTATATTGCTTGCTTGCACGGCTTAATAAAACCCTTGGATTAACTATAGTTATGGTTACCCATGATATAGGAGCTATAACTGTTCATGCAAATAGGCTTATTTGCTTAGGAGAAAATGGTTTATTTGAACATAATACAAAGGAAGGAATCACTAGAGAAATTGTTACGGAAATTTATGGATATGATGTGAATCTTCATATGCATGACTATAAAAACTGTTGTAGGAAAGAGGGATAAGATGAGCATATTTCAATATGATTTTATGCAGAGGGCCTTTGTTGTTGGAATACTCATAGCAATTATAACACCATGTATCGGTGTAATAGTCGTACTGAAAAGACTTTCTATGATTGGAGATTCACTTTCACATAATTCCCTTGCAGGGGTAGCTGCAGGGTTAGCCTTTGGATTTAATCCTATAATTGGAGCTATAGTTTTTTCAGTTATTTCTGCCTTTGGTATAGAGAAAATACGTAAATCCTTTCCAAAGTATTCGGAAATTGCAATAGCTGTTATAATGTCAGCGGGAATAGGTATAGCTGGTATATTATCTGGATTTGTTAAAAATGGTGCTAGTTTTAGCAGTTTTCTTTTTGGAAGTATCGTTGCTATAACAGATTTTGAGCTTTACATGGTAGTTACCTTAAGTGCAGTTGTTATTTTGGCTGTAATATTACTATATAAAGAATTATTTTATATTACCTTTGATGAGGAATCTGCAAGGCTTGCGGGAATACCTATTAAAAGTATAAATTTTATATTCACACTGCTTACGGCTATTACAGTTTCTATATCTGCAAGGACTGTGGGGACACTTGTAATATCTTCGCTTATGGTGTTGCCAGTTGCAGCTGCAATGCAAATCTCTAAAAGTTATAAGCAAACAGTAATTTTTTCTGTAATTTTTGCTGTGACATCTACTGTTTTAGGACTATATATTTCATATATTGTAGATTTAAAACCTGGTGGTACAATAGTAATAATAGGTGTTATAATGCTTATTTGCATTTTGTTCTATAAGAATGTAATAAAGAAATTTTTATTAAAAACTATAAAAATAAAATAATTAACCACAAATAAAGGATTTTTTAGATAAAATTAAAAGTTATGATTAAAAACTTTTAAAACAAAGTTGTTCTATTGAAAGGGATGAGCTTATTGCAGGAAAAGGAAAGATTTAAGGAAGCTTTAGAAGAAAAAGGTATTAAAAATACAAAGCATAGAATTGCTATACTGGGAATATTGGCAGAAACACAAATGCCTTTGACAGCAGAAGAGGTTTTTCTAAATTTAAAGGACAAGGATATATCTATATGGATTTCTACTGTGTATAGAACCCTTGAAACTCTAAGCGCCAAGGGGTTAACTATAAAATCAAGCTTTATGGATGATGGGAAAGCACGATACCAATTAAATCAAAATGAACATAAACATCATTTGATTTGTATTAAATGCCATAAAATGATTCCCATTGATGAATGTCCTTTTCATGATATTGAGGAAGAATTAAAAGATAAAGTTAACTTTCAAGTAATAGGACACAAATTTGAGATATATGGTTACTGCTCAGAATGTAAATCTTTAAATAGGTAAAATATAAAAAAATAAAAAATAAAATATAAAAAGGTGCCAATATAAGGCACCTTTTAAATTGCTATATATAAGGTTTATATATTTTTTAGGTGAATTTCCGTTCAGTATCTATGTGGTACTTCATAGTATTTAAGAGCCTGTTGACTTATAATGTTTAACACCAAAACTCCATATTAGGATGCAAGGAAATATAAACATTATTCCAAATAAAGGAGTTAACATGTATAAAATATTATTTCCTTGAACCTTATCTAAAATGAACATTAGGGGAAGATAATTTACTGTGCCAAAGGGAATCACAAAGGTAAAGAATTTTTTTACCCAGTCTTTATAAATACTTAAAGGATATTGTGCCATTTCTCTACCGCCATCTGTGAAAATATTTATTACCTCTAAGCCTTCCACAGTCCAAAAACAAAGGGTGGCACCAAGCATAAATATGCCTGTAAATATAAATATTCCGCTTATTACCATTAATATTAGGGTTATTACTTTGTAGGGGCTCCAGCATATAGTAAGGTTTGTCAAGGAAAAAATAAGTACAATTATACTTTGAGCCAATCTGCCTATTCGTGTAAATTCAAATTTTGAACCTAGCACTTGAAGCATTGTACTGCGAGGTCTCACTAAAACTCTATCAAAATCACCTCTAACAATTAGAGATGAAAAGGAGTCAAAGCCTCTTGCGAAACATTCGCTTAATGAAAAGGCTAGATGAATTACAGAATAGCATAAAGCAACTTCATAAAGGGACCATCCACCTATATTGGGAAACCTTTGAAAAAGCAAAAACATAGATATAAAAACTACAAAAGGTACAAAAAACTGTCCAATGGAAAGTAGAATAAAGGAAGTTCTATATTCCATTTGACTTTTTAAAAGTATACTCATGTATTTAAAATACAATTTCATATTAACCTCCTTGAAATAGGTTATTTTCTATAAAAATCTAAAATAAAATCAATTTTAAGAGACTATACTTAGATTTAAATATTTTACCCACCTTGGACTATTATTTTTTTTAAGGCTTTTTTTATCCATAATTGGCCTAGGGTTATTATAATAGCTATCCAAATAATTTGTACACCAATGCTGATTAAGGCCTCTTTTACGGGGATGTTTCCAGCGTATATTCTAAAGGGTAAGTCGGAGGTATATCTAAAAGGCAATAAATATACTATCTTTTGTAGTGATTTTGGCATTAGAGGTACTGGAATCACTAGTCCAGATAAGAATTCACCGAAAACACCAAAAATTAATAAAGAGCCTGTAGAGGACATGGTGTAAAAAATTGAAATATAAATTAGCATAGAAATTGCAACAATTAAAATTAGTCCTAAGTTTAAAGTTATTAAAAACAATATAAAGGATGCAAAGCTTGGTGGTAGAGAAAAATTATAAGGGTAAGGTAAAAAAATTGCTATAATCATTATAGGAAAACAACGAAGCAGAGCACCGGATATTCTTTGGGCTATAAGTTTAGAATACCAAAATTTGTATAAGTTAATAGGGCGACAAAGTTCATAAGCAATATTTCCACTGGTTATAAGATCTAAAAGCTCATTATCCCTATACCACAGCATTATAAATACTAAAAAGCTTTGTTGAAGCCAAATAACTTGTATTAATTCTCTAAAAGATATAGGTTGAATTGTAGGCGTACTTTTATAGAAAGCTTCAAAAATCATTATGTACATAAATCCCCAAAAAAATTGAGTGGAGATGCCAGCTAAAGCTGCCACCCTATACTGTAAACCCTTAAGTAATCGCATCTTGAATAATGAGTAATAGGCTTTTATATTCGAACTGTGAATTTTTTTATTTGAATTGTAAGCACTCATATCTGATACTCCTTATATAAGTCTACTATTATTTCATCAATTGGACGACTTTCCACAGAAACATCAATAATGTCTAATTTATTTGATAGTAGCCCTATGACCTCTGACACCTTTATTTTTTCTAAATCTACGGATAAAGTGATATTTTCTTTAGACCTAGAAATAATCTGAGTACCGTAAATATGTATATTTTCGTGATTTTCAGCAAAGTCAACCTTCAATATTTTATGAGTTGAAAACTTATTCTTTAATTCAGTAATTGTGCCGTCCATCAAAAGTTTCCCTTTGCCAATTAGTATAATTCTTTCAGCTAAAGCTTCAATATCATTCATGTCATGGGTGGTTAATATAACAGTTACTTTTTTTTCTTTATTTATAGTTTTTATAAAATTTCTAACTGCCACTTTTGACACGGCATCGAGGCCTATGGTTGGTTCATCTAAAAATAATATCTTTGGACTATGAAGTAGGGAAGCACCTATTTCGCATCTCATTCTTTGTCCAAGACTTAATTGACGTACAGGAGTTGAAAGTAATGAGGATAAATCTAAAGTAGATGTTAATAATTCCAGATTATCATTAAATTCTTTCTGAGGAACTTTATAAATGTCTTTTAATAAATTAAAGGAATCCATTACAGGCACGTCCCACCAAAGTTGAGAACGTTGACCAAATACTACGCCTATGTTTTTGACATGGTTTACTCTGTTTTTCCAGGGGGTGTATCCAAGAATATTGCATTTGCCGCTGTCAGGTACTAAAATACCGCTGATAATTTTAATAGTGGTAGATTTACCAGCACCATTAGGGCCAATGTATCCTACGATTTCACCTTCATTAATTTTAAATGAAACATCCTTTAATGCTTCAACTGTGGAATATTCAGGCTTGAATAAGGATTTCAATGCTGCGCCAATGCCAGCACCTCTCTTTACAACCTTAAAACTTTTGCTTAAGGATTCAACTTCTATCATAGTATCCCTCCTTTAAAAGAAATGTATAATATATTTAGATATAAACGGAGCTCTTAGCTTCAGATGGAGTTTTTATTCCAACTGAAGGTTAGAGATCGTTATCCAGGGACGTAGCTGCCGTTAACTCGCACTTTGTTAGAAGTGGGGGTGTTACGTCAGGTAGTCATCGGATAAATAAAGTAAATTGAAATAAAATGATATGAACAAATAAAATGAATGAATAAATAAATGAAATAAAGTAAATAATGTACAAAAAAATTTAACCATGAAATCATATTATATAACCACTAAATATGGATGTCAATATAAAAAATAGAAGGGGCTGTTGCATTAAAGAATTTATTCTTAGTGCCACAGCCCCTTAGGGATTTTTAATAACTATATCTCTACCTAGAGATTTATTTAGCCTCAGTCACAGCCAGATTTAATTGGCATGTCAGATTTGTTCCAACCATTCATCATTCCGCCTTTTAGTGAACAAGCATCATATCCTAAAAGTTTTAAAATAGAAACAACTTGTCCTGCTGTTTGACCAGTATAGCAAACAACTATTATTTTTTTATCTTTTGGCAATGCATCAGTATCTATAAAGTCCCATACTTCTGGCCATTCTGAATGAATTGCACTTTCAATATGGCCTTTTTCAAAGTCTGCTTCTTTTCTTATGTCTAAAATAAATAGTTTGTCTTTTGTGCTAAGATTTTTAAAAAGTGTTTCACAATCTATTAAATTGTTACAGCCTTTTTTTAAATCTTCAAAATAAAATTCAACAGCTTTTTTTAACTCGCTCATAGTAACAGTTCAACCCCCTTGTATTACAAAAAATAATAGATAAATAATAATCTATTTATAATATATATACATCATATACCAATTTTTAAAATTAATCTACTAAATTATAAATAAATATGTAATTAAAGTAATGAAATATTAATGAACTTTTGGCGTTTTGTAAAAAATATAGTATACTTTTATGTGGAAAAATGTATTTGTATAGAGCACATTAGTAATATTTGTATATATAAATACTGAAAAAAACAAATAAAATAATATAGGAGTGATAATTTGTGTTAGTTCCAAAATTATGTACATGCCTAAAAGAATATACTAAAGAGCAATTTATAAAAGATTTAATTGCAGGAATTATTGTTGCAATTATTGCTATACCATTGGCAATAGCTCTAGCAATAGCATCAGGGGTTTCTCCAGAAAAAGGATTATATACTGCAATTATTGGAGGTTTTATAGTATCTTTACTTGGAGGAAGTAGAGTTCAAATAGGGGGCCCCACAGGTGCATTTGTAGTTATTGTATATGGAATTATACAAAAGCATGGAATGGAAGGGCTTATAGTTGCCACCATAATGGCAGGATGTTTTCTTATTATTATGGGACTTTTTAAGTTTGGTAGTCTTATAAAGTATATTCCATCATCCATAACTACTGGATTTACAAGCGGAATAGCCATAGTTATTTTATCTACTCAGGTAAAAGATTTATTGGGATTGCAGATGAAATCAGTTCCATCTGAATTTATACATAAATGGATCGCTTATTTCAATAACATTAATACAATTAATTTTAAAAGTTTAATTATTGCTATATTAACCTTAGCAATAATTATTTTGTGGCCTAAAATAAATAAAAAGATTCCAGGTACATTTATTGCTATTATAGTAGCTACAGTAGTTACTACAATTTTTAATTTACCTGTGGATACCATAGGAAGTCAATTTGGTGAACTTTCTTCTAATCTTCCTAGAATTAACATACCTAACGTAAATTTAGAAATGTTAAATGAATTGATGCTTCCGGCATTAACCATTGCAATACTTGCAGGAGTAGAATCTTTGTTATCTGCAGTGGTATCAGACGGGATGATAGGAGGAAAGCACCGTTCTAATATGGAGTTAATAGCAGAAGGCGTTGCTAATATTTTTTCAGGTGCCTTTGGAGGAATACCAGTGACAGGAGCTATTGCAAGAACAGCAGCTAATGTTAAAAATGGAGGAAGAACGCCTATAGCAGGGATAGTACATTCCATGGCTATTCTAGTTATTATGCTTTTGTTTATGCCTTATGTAAAATTAATTCCCATGTCTTCATTGGCGGCAGTGTTAGTTGTGGTATCCTATAATATGGGTGAATGGGAAACGTTCAAGAGAATAGCTAAAGCACCTAAAAGTGATGCTCTAGTATTTATAGTTACATTTGTTTTAACTATTTTCTTAGATTTAGTAGTAGCTATAGGTGTAGGAATTGTACTTTCCTCATTTTTATTTATGAAAAAAATGGCGGAAATTACAAATGTTAAATACATATTGGATGATATTAACGATGAAGAGGTATGTGAAATAATAGATAATTTAAAAACCCCAAATGATGTTTCAATTTATGAAATAAGTGGACCGTTTTTCTTTGGGGCAGCTAACAAGTTCGTTAATGCTATTAGGGAAATGGGAACACCACCAAAAATACTAATAATAAAAATGAGTAAGGTACCCTTTATGGATTCTACTGCCTATCATTCTTTTGAGATGCTACATGATATTTGCAAAAAACATCATACTAGATTAATTATATTAAAACTTCAACAACAACCAATGGATATGCTTCAACAGTACGGTTATATAGATGAAATCGGAAAAGAGAATTTTTGTTATAGTATCGAAGATGCTATACAAAGAGCTAATTTTATTTTAGAAAACCCAAAAGTATGATATAATTTTTAAATAAAATGTTAGTGTATAACAATTAACAGTTAAAGGACTAAAGATGAAATGAGGTTGAAGTTTCATGATATTTATGTTAAAAGCATTAATAATCGGTGTAATTGTAGCAATACCAGTAGGCCCATTGGGGCTTTTAGCTGTACAAAGAACAATGAGCAAAGGCAGAAAAATGGGATTTCTATCAGGAGTTGGTGCAGCTGCATCAGATATGGTTTACTCCACTAGTGCAGTTTTAGGAATGGGATATATTGAAATTTTCCTGCAAAGACATAAATGTTTAATTAACTGTGTAACGGGAGTGCTATTTTTAATAGTTGGTACAAGCATTATAATGAAGACTAAAAAAAATAGACAAGTTAAAAAGGAAAAAAATAATAATAAGGTATTAGCAGATGAGGAGTTAATCCATCCAGCTTTTACTCATTTTATTATGGGACTTTCTAACCCAATGACATTTTTAGTATTTGTAGTAATATTTGCAAAGATGGGTGTAGATTGTAGTGGAAACGGCATAATAAAAAATATGTTATTTATCCTTGGAATTTTTACGGGATCATGTATTTTATGGTTAATCACTACTACTTTTGTAAAATATTCAAAAAAAGATATTAAACCTAAAAATATTTTTTTAGTGGAAAAGCTAATAGGTATAATAATTGTTTTGTGTGGTTCTATAAGTGTATTAAAGGGTTTAATAAGATTTTAGAATTTATATAAATTCTAAAAAAGTTAAAAATATTGACAATTATAATTGTTTATGGTAGATTTAAAATGAACATGGTTCACTAAAGATTAGAGGTGGCTAATTTGGCTAGAGCAATAAAGAATCCCAAGGAACTGATTTTAGATACTGCTAGTAAAATTATGTATAATGAAGGATACTCTCAGTTAAGTATAAGAAGGGTTGCTAAGGAATGCAATATTGCCGTTGGAACCATATATAACTATTTCCCTACTAAAAAAGAACTTGTGGTAGAGATGATGACTAACTTTTGGAAAGAGTATTTTTTTGATATTAGGAATATAATAGAATCACAAGATGAATTTTATTATAAGCTTAGGACTATATTTAATTCTCTTTCTAAGTTTATAAAAAGGTTTAAAGATGTATGGTTAAAAAGTGATATTTATGAAACGCCAGATTATATTGAAAGTGGTTTAGAAAGAGAGAATATTTATATAGATAAATTAATATTAATTATAGAGGATATGCTTAAGGAGAAATTAAGTACTGAGCCTAATGTAGGATTTGAACAAATAAATTCAAAAGAAATGGCAAGTTTTATTGTGATGAATTTTATTACTATGGTTCAAATGCCACAGTTTAAATATGAATTCTTCCAAGAAGTATTGAAAAAAGTACTAAAATAAATATAAAATTAATATTAAAATAAAGAAGAAACTAATACCAAGACATTTAAAGAAAATATTAAAAATAATTGCAAATAAAATCATATCTACCAGGATATGATTTTAAAATGAACTTAAATGAACAACGTTCATTATAGATTTAAGGGGGGATATTATGAAATATTTTGAATCAATTTTTAATGTATTTTATTTAACATCAGTATTGTATATGTCTATTAAAACTATTCTTGCGGATAAAGAAAAGAAAATTGTGAAATTATTTGGGTTTATGGGGCTTGTGTTGGGATTTGGTGATTCATTTCATCTAGTGCCAAGAATATATGCCCTATTAACTACTGGATTAGAAGCAAATACAGCAGTTCTAGGTATTGGAAAACTAATAACATCTATAACAATGACTATATTTTATGTGATACTTCTTAGAATATGGGAAATAAGATTTAATATAAAGAATGATGGAGGAATTAGAATTTTTGCTGGAATATTAGCAATATCTAGAATAGCTTTAAGCCTATTACCACAAAATCAATGGACAGTTTATAATCCACCTGTTATATTTGGAATATATAGAAATATACCTTTTACTGTTTTAGGAATTTTAGTAGTCTATTTAATTTTAAAGGAAGCTAATAAACATAATGATGTTATATTTAAGAAGATTGGAATAGCGGTAATAATATCCTTTGCATGTTATCTACCAGTAGTCTTATATGCAAATACCTATAGAATGGTTGGAATACTTATGATACCTAAAACACTTGCATATTTATGGATAGTGTATATTGGATATAAAGAAAAGAAAAAATTATAGTAAAGAAGAAAAAATATAGTAAAATAGAAGACCTTTAAGCAAGTAAAATGTTTAGAGGTCTTTTTTTATTTATATTAAAAATTTGGCGAAGATAAGAAAACTAGATTTTGACTAATAACATTTTGTGAATATATTACCAGAAGTTTAGCGCTTAAAAATTTTTGGGGCGTGAGCCCGCTGATTTATAATGAATGATTGAGGGTTAGGTTAAAAACCATAAATTCTGATTTTTGCTGGAAATTTTAGAGAAAAAATTTGCATAATAAAAGCATCCTTTTTATAATAGTTTTGACAAGAAACCAACTTAAAAAGGATGCTGATAAAATGAGTAAAAGTTATTTAAAACAATTACTTACTTATATTAATAAGGTATACGATATAGGTGAAAAAATCAATAACTTAAAAGATAAAAGAATAAAAT
>NZ_CABDWS010000024.1 GCF_901447495.1 Haloimpatiens lingqiaonensis | reverse complement strand
GAGACCACATCGACATGAATGTTGAATTAATAACACAAGTAGCTATGGAAGAAGGATTAAGATTCGCTATAAGAGAAGGCGGAAGAACTGTAGGTTCAGGAGTTGTTACTTCTATAGTTGAATAATTAATATTTTAAGTTAACTCAATTGACTTTTAATTAAAAGTTTTACATGGGAGAAGAATTTATATCTTCTCCTTTATGTTTAAATTATGAATAAAAAATACTTGTCAAATTAAAAAAATTAGTGTATACTGTAAGAGTTGTAATGTGTAACAGCAATGTGGTGAGAGGTTGCCGAACTTCCGGGGAATTCTCGTCATGTAAGTTCGATCAAGAATCGGGCGACGGAAGGTCTGTTTATTTGTTTTCTGGAGTAACATGAAACACCCGGAACAGTTTACAGAGTATCCGCTGTTGTACGTAAAGAAGTAAAGCGTGCGATGAAAAGGAGGGAAAGAAAATGGCAAAACAAAAAATAAGAATCAGACTTAAAGCTTTTGATCACAATATTTTAGATCAATCAGCAGAAAAAATAGTAGAAACTGCAAAGGCTACAGGAGCTAGAGTAGCAGGTCCAGTACCTCTACCAACAGAAAAAGATGTTGTAACAATATTAAGAGCTCCACATAAATACAAAGATTCAAGAGAGCAGTTTGAAATAAGAACTCATAAAAGATTAATAGACATAATAAGTCCTTCACCAAAAACAGTAGATTCTTTAATGAAATTAGATTTACCAGCTGGTGTTGATATCGAAATAAAACTATAATTTAGTAATAGAGGTCTATTACGAACTGTTATGATCACTTATGTGATCCGCTAATTAGTTGAGGAGGTGTAATTAATGAAAAAAGCAATATTAGGTAGAAAATTAGGTATGACTCAAATATTTGCAGAAAACGGTGCTGTAATACCAGTAACAGTGGTTCAAGCAGGACCTTGTGTTGTTCTTCAAAAGAAAACTGTAGAAAAAGATGGATATGAAGCAATTCAAGTTGGATTTGAAGATATAAGAGAAAAATTGGTTAATAAACCTGTTAAAGGACAATTTGCAAAAGCTAACGTTTCTTTAAAAAGATTTATTAAAGAATTTAGATTAGAAGACACAGCTGCATATGAAATTGGAGCAGAAATAAAAGCAGATATATTCAATGTTGGAGATAAAATAGATGTATCAGGAGTTTCTAAAGGTAAGGGATTCCAAGGTACAATTAAGAGATGGAATTTCCACAGAGGACCAATGAGTCACGGTTCTAAATATCATAGAGCAGTTGGTTCAATGGGAGCATCTTCTTATCCATCAAGAACATTTAAGAATAAGAAAATGCCTGGTCATATGGGAAGCGAAAATGTTACAGTGTTAAATCTTGAGGTAGTAAAAGTAATGCCAGAAAACAATGTAATATTAATAAAAGGCGGAATACCAGGACCAAACAAAGGATTAGTATTATTAAGAGATACAATAAAAGTTAAATAAGCAGTTCTAAAGGAAAGGAGGAATTAGAATGCCTACAGTAGGATTATTTAATAGAGAAGGACAAAAAGTTGGTGATATTGAATTAGCAGCTAACGTGTTCGGTATCGAAGTAAATAAAGAAGTTATGCATCAAGTTGTAGTAGCACAACTTGCTAATAAAAGACAAGGAACTCAATCAGCTAAAACAAGAGCTGAGGTTTCAGGTGGCGGAATAAAGCCATGGAGACAAAAAGGAACAGGAAGAGCTAGACAAGGATCAATAAGAGCTCCACAATGGATTCACGGTGGTGTTGTTTTTGCACCAAAGCCAAGAGATTACAGCAAAGATGTTCCAAAGAAAGTTAAGAGATTAGCTCTTAAATCTGCTCTTTCTTCAAAGGTTGCAGATGAGAACATATTAGTTTTAGAAAGCTTACAAATGGAAGCTCCAAAAACTAAAGAAATGGTAAAAGTACTAAATGCATTCGAAACTAAGAAAACATTAATAGTTGTGGCTGAAAAAGATGAAAATGTATATAAATCAGCTAGAAATATTGAAGGGGTAGCAGTGTTACCTGTAAACAACTTAAATGTTTATGATTTATTAAGATATGAGAGACTATTAGTAACTAAAGAAGCGGTTGCTAAAATTGAGGAGGTGTATGCATAATGAAATTAACAAGCCATGATATAATAAGAAGACCAGTTGTAACTGAAAAAAGTATGGCTGATATGGCTGACAAGAAATACACCTTTATAGTAGATAAAAATGCAAACAAATACCAAATAAAAGCAGCAGTAGAAGAAGTTTTTGGTGTTAAAGTGCTAGAAATTAAAACTGCAAACATAATGGGAAAACCAAAGAGAGTAGGAGTTCACTTTGGAAAAAGACCAGACTACAAGAAAGCTATTGTTACATTAACTGAAGACAGTAAGTCAATAGAATTCTTCGAGGGAATGTAGTTTTAAACTATAATAAAGCAATTATTGGTGAGAGCCAGAAAAGCTAGTGCAAGGAGGGAAATCAAATGCCAGTTAAGGGTTTTAGACCTACTACTCCTTCTAGAAGACAAATGACTATGGCTACTTTTGAAGAAATAACAACTGATAAGCCAGAAAAGTCACTTCTTGTTTCTCTAGGAAAGAAAAATGCGGGTAGAAACGGTCAAGGAAAAATAACTGTTCGTCATAGAGGCGGCGGAGCTAAGAAAAAATATAGAATAATAGATTTTAAAAGAACTAAAGATAATGTACCAGCAACTGTTGCTACAATAGAATATGATCCAAATAGATCAGCATACATAGCTTTAGTTGTATATGCTGATGGTGAAAAGAGATACATAATCGCTCCAGTAGGATTAAAAGTTGGAGACGTAATTATGTCTGGCGCAGAAGCAGATATTAAAGTTGGAAATGCTCTTCCATTAAAGAACATTCCAGTAGGTACTGTAATTCACAATGTTGAATTAGCTAAAGGTAAAGGCGCTCAGTTAGTAAGAGCTGCTGGTTCTTCAGCACAATTAATGGCTAAAGAAGGCGGTTACGCTACATTGAGATTACCAAGTGGTGAGATGAGATATGTTAGAATAGAATGTAGAGCTACAATAGGAACAGTTTCTAACTTATCACACGAACTTGTTAACATAGGTAAAGCCGGAAGAAAGAGACATATGGGAATCAGACCAACAGTAAGAGGTTCTGTAATGAACCCTAACGACCACCCACATGGTGGTGGAGAAGGTAAGTCTCCTATAGGTCATCCAAGTCCACTTACTCCATGGGGTAAACCAGCTCTTGGATATAAGACAAGAAAAACTAAGAAGTATTCTGATAGATTAATAATAAAGAAAAGAAAATAGTGGAGAGAATTTAAAATTCTCTTCCTAGTTTGCCAATGAACTGTATGAAAGGAGGCCAATACAAGTGAGCAGATCAATCAAAAAAGGACCTTACATTGACGAGATACTTTTAAAAAGAATTAACGAAATGAACAAAAATGGAGAGAAAAAGGTTATTAAAACTTGGTCAAGAAGTTCAACAATATTCCCTCAAATGGTAGGCCACACAATAGCAGTACACGATGGAAGAAAACACGTGCCTGTGTATTTAACAGAAGATATGGTTGGACATAAATTAGGTGAGTTTGTTTTAACTAGAACATTTAAAGGTCATAAAAACACTGAGAAAAAATCAGGCGTAAGATAGTGACTGGGGAAGGAGGTAATAGTAATGGAAGCTAGAGCTAAAGCTTGTTACGTGAGAATGTCTTCAACAAAAGTTGCAGTAGTACTTGACTTAATAAGAGGTAAAGATGTTAATGAAGCTTTTGCAATATTAAAATATACTCCAAAAAGAGGAGCAGACGTTATAGGCAAGGTTTTAAAATCAGCTGTTGCTAATGCAGAAAATAATTACGATTTGGATAAAAATAGATTATATGTAGCAGAGGCCTATGCTAATCAAGGACCAACTTTAAAAAGATTCAGACCACGTGCTCAAGGTAGAGCATACAGAATATTAAAGAGAACTAGCCATATAACATTAGTGGTTAAAGAAAGAGCGTAAGGAGGGACGTAGATTGGGTCAAAAGGTAAATCCACATGGTTTGAGAGTGGGAGTTATCAAAGATTGGGATGCAAAATGGTATGCTAATGATAGAGACTTCGCTGATAACCTAATAGAAGATAACCAAATAAGAGAATTTGTTAAACAAAAGCTTTATACAGCTGGTGTTTCAAAAATAGAAATTGAAAGAGCAGCAAAGAGAGTTAAAATCAACATACAAACTGCTAAGCCAGGAATGGTTATAGGAAAAGGTGGCCAAGGAATTGAAACTCTTAAAGCAGAGTTAAAATCAATAGTTGGCAACAAAAACATATTAATAAACATAATCGAAGTTAAAAAGCCAGAAGCTGATGCTCAATTAGTTGCTGAAAATATAGCTTTACAATTAGAAAAGAGAATATCTTTCAGAAGAGCTATGAAGCAATCAATACAAAGAGCTATGAAGTCTGGAATAAAAGGTATCAAGACTGCTTGTGCAGGAAGACTTGGTGGTGCTGAAATAGCAAGAACTGAGCAATATCATGAAGGAACAATTCCACTACAAACATTAAGAGCAGATATAGATTACGGATTCGCTGAAGCGGATACAATATATGGAAAAATTGGTGTAAAAGTTTGGACATATAAAGGAGAAATTCTTCCAACAAAAAAAGTAAATAAGGAAGAAACTGAAGCATAGAAAATTTTGTGTTCAAGGAAGGAGGAATAAGTTATGTTAATGCCTAAAAAAGTTAAACACCGTAAAGTACAACGCGGTAGAATGAAAGGTAAGGCAACAAGAGGTAATTTCATAGCATATGGTGATTTCGGTATTCAAGCAACTGAATGTGGTTGGATAACAAACAACCAAATAGAAGCTGCCAGAATTGCAATAAATAGATACGTTAAAAGAGGCGGAAAAGTTTGGATTAAAATATTCCCAGATAAGCCTGTAACAGAGAAACCAGCAGAAACTCGTATGGGTTCTGGTAAAGGTTCACCAGAACATTGGGTAGCAGTAGTAAAACCAGGTAGAGTGCTATTCGAAATATCTGGAGTATCAGAAGAAGTAGCAAGAGAAGCTATGAGACTTGCTTCACATAAATTACCAGTGAAGAGTAAGTTCGTTACAAGAAGAGATTTTGAAGAAATGGGTGGTGAAGTAAATGAAGGCTAAGGAATTACAAGAGCTAAGACAAAGTACTCCTCAAGAGTTAAATGCTAAAATTGGGGACTTAAAGGCTGAGTTATTCAACTTGAGATTCCAATTAGCTACTGGGCAGTTAGAAAATCCAATGAGAATAAGACAAGTCAAAAAGTCAATAGCCCAAATCAAGACCATCCTTAGAGAAGAAGAGTTAAAGGCTGTAAGACAGTAAACTGTGAAGGGAGGTTTAGCCTAAATGGAAAGAAGTAACAGAAAAACTAGAATAGGTAGAGTTGTATCTGATAAAATGGATAAAACTATTGTAGTTGCTGTAGAAACAAAAGTTCGTCATCCTCTATATGGAAAGACAATAAACAGAACTACTAAGTTTAAGGCTCATGATGAAAATAACGAAGCTAATATAAATGATAGAGTAGAAATAATGGAAACTAGACCACTATCTAAAGATAAGAGATGGAGACTAGTTCAAATAGTTGAAAAAGCTAAATAGTGTATTAACGAAAGGAGGTACTTACTATGATACAACAGCAAACATTATTAAAAGTAGCTGACAACACTGGAGCTAAGGAAATAATGTGTATCAGAGTGTTAGGTGGATCTAAGAGAAAATGGGGAAACATCGGTGATATAATAGTTGCTAGCGTTAAAAGTGCAACACCAGGCGGTGTTGTTAAAAAAGGTGATGTTGTTAAAGCCGTTATAGTTAGATCTAAAAAAGGCGTAAGAAGAGCCGATGGAACATATATCAAATTTGATGAGAATGCAGCGGTTGTAATAAAAGACGATAAGATGCCAAGAGGTACTCGTATATTTGGACCAGTAGCAAGGGAGCTAAGAGATAAAGAATTTAACAAAATATTATCACTAGCACCAGAAGTTCTATAATTAAGGAGGTGGCTACGGATGAAGGTACACGTTAGAAGAAATGACACAGTAATGGTTATTTCAGGTAAAGACAAAGGAAAAACAGGTGAAGTTTTGAAAGTTTACCCTAAGACTGGAAAAGTATTAGTTAAAGGCGTTAACATAGTTACAAAACATCAAAAACCAAACAGACAAAATATGCAAGGCGGAATAATCCAACAGGAAGCCCCATTATATAGTTCAAAAGTAATGCTATATTGCACAAAATGTAACACTGTTACAAGAATAAGCAAAAAAGTATTAGAAGATGGAACTAAAGTAAGAGTATGCAAAAAGTGTGGAGAAACATTCTAGAATTCGAAAGGAGGTCTAATTAATGAATCCAAGACTACAAGAAAAATATATGAAAGAAGTAGTTCCAGCATTAATGGAAAAGTTCGGATATAAAAATGTGATGGAAGTACCAAGATTAGAAAAAATAATAATAAACATGGGAATTGGAGAAGCAAAGGATAATCCTAAAGTTTTGGAAGCTGCTATTGGAGATTTAAAACTTATAACAGGACAACAGCCAATAGTTACAAAAGCTAGAAACTCAGTTGCTAACTTCAAAATAAGACAAAACATGCCTATAGGATGCAAAGTTACATTAAGAAGAGAAAAAATGTATGAATTTGCTGATAAATTAATAAATGTAGCATTACCAAGAGTTAGAGACTTTAGAGGAGTTTCTTCAAAATCATTTGATGGAAGAGGAAACTATGCACTTGGAATAAAAGAGCAATTAATATTCCCAGAAATTGAATATGATAAGGTTGATAAAGTTAGAGGAATGGATATAGTATTCGTTACTGATGCAAAAACAGACGAAGAAGCTAGAGAATTGCTAAGATTCTTAGGTATGCCATTTGCTCAATAAAGGAGGGAAAACTAGTGGCACGTAAAGCAATGATTGAAAAGTGGAATAAAGAACCAAAATTTTCAACTAGAGCATATACAAGATGTAGAATATGTGGTAGACCACACGCTGTACTAAAAAAATATGGAATTTGCCGTATTTGTTTTAGAGAATTAGCTTATAAAGGACAAATCCCTGGCTGTAAAAAAGCAAGCTGGTAATATAAAACTGTTCACGAAAGGAGGCAAAATAAATGATAATGACAGATCCTATCGCAGATTTGCTAACACGCATAAGAAATGCAAATATAGTTAAACATGAAGTTGTTGAGATACCTTCATCAAATATAAAGAAAGCTATAGTTAATATATTGCTTCAAGAAGGTTATATAAAAAATGTCGAGGAATACACTGATGGTTCTGTTCCAATGTTAAGATTAACAATGAAATATGGACCAAGCAAAGAGAGAGTTATAACTGGTTTAAAGAGAATATCAAAACCAGGTTTAAGAGTATATTGCAGACACGAAGAAATACCAAGAGTTCTAAATGGTTTAGGAACGGCTATAATATCTACTTCAAAAGGAATTGTAACTGATAAAGAAGCTAGAAAATTAGCAGTAGGTGGAGAAGTAATCTGCTACATATGGTAGTTTAATGAATAGGAGGTGCGATTATGTCAAGAATAGGAAGACTTCCAGTAGCTATTCCAAATGGTGTAACTGTTGATGTAACACCAGACAACGTTGTTACTGTTAAAGGTCCAAAAGGTGAATTAACAAGAAAGATGCATAAAGATATGCTAATTAATATAGAAGATAACTCTGTTGTTGTGAAGAGACCAAGTGAACAAAAGGAGCATAGAGCCCTTCATGGATTGACAAGAGCTCTAATAAACAACATGGTTACTGGCGTAACAGAAGGATATCAAAAAACATTAGAATTAATAGGTGTTGGTTACAGAGCACAAGCCAAAGGTAAAGGACTAGTTCTTAACCTTGGATTCTCACATCCAGTTGAAATAGATGCTATTGAAGGAATTCAATTTGAAGTTCCAGAAGCAACTAAAATAGTTGTAAAAGGAATTGATAAAGAATTAGTTGGAGAAATTGCTGCTGTAATAAGATCACACAGAAAACCAGAGCCTTACAAGGGAAAAGGAATTAAGTACCAAGGCGAAGTTATAAGACGTAAAGAAGGTAAAACTGGTAAATAGTAAATAATCTCTAGAAAGGAGTGAAACGAATGTTTAAGAAAGTAGACAAAAAATCAATAAGAAAAAGAAGTCATCTTAGAGTTCGTAAAAAAGTTTTTGGTACTCCAGAAATACCAAGACTATGTGTATATAGAAGCGAAAAGAATATATATGCTCAAATAATAGATGATATCAATGCCACAACTTTAGTAGCTGCTTCAAGCTTAGACAAAGATGTAGAAGTTAAAAACGGCGGAAACAAAGAAGCTGCAAAAGTTGTTGGTGAAATGATAGCTAAAAAAGCCTTAGAAAAAGGAATAAAGAATGTAGTATTTGACAGAGGCGGATATATATATCACGGAAGAGTTAAAGAGCTTGCTGACGGTGCGAGAGAGGCAGGACTAGAATTCTAAGAGAAGGAGGGAAAATAATGAGAATAGAGCCTAGCAAATTAAACTTAAAAGAAAAAGTTGTATTTATAAACAGAGTTGCTAAGGTTGTTAAGGGTGGTAGACACTTCAGATTCAGCGCTTTAGTTGTAGTTGGAGACGAAAACGGTCATGTTGGCGTTGGAATGGGAAAATCTATCGAAATCCCTGAAGCAATAAGAAAAGGCATAGAAGATGCTAAAAAGAATTTAATCGAAGTACAAATGGTAGGAACAACTATTCCACACGAAATATATGGTGAGTTTGGAAGAGGAAATGTTCTTTTAATGCCA
This sequence comes from Haloimpatiens lingqiaonensis, assembly GCF_901447495.1. Lineage (GTDB taxonomy): Bacteria > Bacillota > Clostridia > Clostridiales > Clostridiaceae > Haloimpatiens > Haloimpatiens lingqiaonensis. The sequence continues at coordinate 30,365 of NZ_CABDWS010000024.1, read as the reverse complement.
GCTAGCGAAGGTACAGGAGTTATAGCTGGTGGCCCTGTTAGAGCCGTACTTGAGCTTGCAGGAATTAAAGATGTTAGAGCTAAATCATTAGGATCTAACAACCCAAAAAATATGGTTAATGCTACACTAAATGGATTAGCAAATTTAAAGACTGTTGAGCAAGTTGCTAAGCTTAGAGGCAAAACCGTAGAAGAGATTTTAGGTTAGGAGGGATAACCTTGGCTAAGCTTAAAGTTACATTAAACAAAAGCCTTATAGGCAGAAAAAAAGATCATATAGCTACAGTTACTGCTTTAGGGTTAAAGAAAATAGGAAAAACTGTAGAACATGAAGACACTCCTCAAATAAGAGGTATGATTAAAAAAGTTGAATACTTATTAAAAGTTGAAGAAGTATAATATAAGGAGGTGTGAAAATGAAACTTCATGAATTAAAACCAGCAGCAGGTTCAACAAAAACACCTAAAAGAGTTGGAAGAGGATACGGTTCAGGTCTTGGAAAGACATCTGGAAGAGGTCAAGACGGACAAAACGGTAGAGCTGGCGGCGGTGTAAGACCAGGCTTCGAAGGAGGCCAAATGCCACTATACAGAAGACTTCCAAAGAGAGGTTTCACTAACATATTTGCAAAGAAATTTGCTGTTGTTAATTTAGATAGATTAAATGAATTCGAAGACGGTACTGAAGTTACTCCAGCAGTTTTATTAGAAAAAGGAATAGTTAAAAAATTATATGATGGAGTAAAAGTATTAGGAAATGGAAATATTGAAAAGAAGCTAAATGTTAAGGCTACAAAATTCTCAAAGTCTGCAGTAGAAAAAATAGAAGCAGCTGGAGGAAAAGTTGAGGTGATATAGGTGCTATCAACCCTACGTAATGCCTGGAAGGTAAAAGAACTTAAACAAAAGATAATATTTACCTTACTAATGATAGCAATTTTCAGGATGGGAAACTTTATTCCTGTTCCTGGAATTGATACTAGCAAGTTAACTGCTTTAGCAAAGTCTGGAACGTTATTTGGCTTTTATGATCTACTATCTGGAGGTGCATTTAGTAGATTTAGTATTTTTGCAATGGGGGTAACTCCATACATCAATGCATCAATTATAATGCAACTATTGACATTTGCGATACCTTCATTAGAATCGCTTTCTAAAGAAGGTGAAGAAGGTAGAAAGAAAATACAAAACTACACAAAAATAGCTAGTATTGTATTGGGTTTCCTTCAAGCTTTTGGTACTTACGCAATAATAACAGGATATGGTGCTTTAAAACCAATGTCGGCTTTTAATATATTTGTTATAATGTTGACTTTAACTGCAGCTTCCACATTCTTAATGTGGCTAGGTGAACAGATTACAGTTAAGGGTTTAGGAAATGGTGTTTCAATTTTAATTTTTGTTAATATCATATCAAGGTTACCACAAACTGTGTTTAAGCTTTCAGAATTAGAAAGTACTGGTTCAGTAAACATAATACAAATAATAGTATTTGTATTAGTAATATTACTATTGCTAGTAGGTGTTGTAATTACTAATAAGGGCGAAAGAAGAGTTCCAGTACAATATGCTGGAAAAACTACTGGAAGAAAAGTCATGAAGGGTGGTTCATCCCATATTCCTATTAGCATGAGTTCTTCAGGGGTAATTGCAATAATATTTGCTATGTCAGTTATGCAATTTCCAGCAACAATAGCTCAATTTATGCCAAACTCTAAATTCGCTGCATTCATAAATGGCAGTCCATATAGTTTATTTAAGCCAAACTCTTGGCAATATGCTGTAATGTATGCCATACTAATAATATTCTTTAGTTGGTTTTATACTGAAATTACTTTTAAACCAGATGAAATGGCAGAAAACATGCATAAATCATCAGGGTTTATACCAGGAATTAGACCAGGGAAACCAACACAAGAATTTTTAGAAAAGGTACTTTTAAGAGTATCTATAATCGGAGGAGTTTTTGCCTCCATAATAGCTGTATTACCTATACTAATTGATGCATATACAAGTTTCAAAGGAATATCCTTTGGCGGAACTGCTCTGTTAATTGAGGTAGGAGTTGCACTAGATACTATGAGACAACTTGAGTCTCAATTGGTTATGCGTCATTATAAAGGATTCCTAAAATAAGTATATTGCTTAATATGGAGATGATTTTTAGTGAAGATTATTTTATTAGGTCCTCCTGGAGCTGGTAAAGGAACACAGGCTAAGTCAATAAGTGATAAGTATTCCATACCGCATATTTCTACAGGAGATATTTTTAGAAAGAACATTTCTGAAAAAACACCATTAGGTGTTAAGGCCAAAGAATATATGGATAAAGGTTTGCTAGTGCCTGATGAGTTAACTATAGATTTAGTTAAAGACAGATTATCTCAAGAGGATTGTAAAAAAGGATTTCTTCTTGACGGTTTTCCAAGAACAGTTAAACAAGCAGAGGCTTTAGATGAATTCATTAATGATAAAGGTGAAAAGATAGACACTGCATTGTTAATTGAAGTGCCACGAGAACTTATTTTAGAAAGAATGACTGGTAGAAGAGTTTGTCCATCATGTGGAGCAAGTTATCACATTAAGTTCAACCCTCCTAAAAATGAAGGTAAATGTGGTATTTGCGGAGCTGATTTAATTCAGAGAAAAGATGACAATGAAGAGACAGTAATGGATAGATTAGATGTATATGATAAACAAACTCAACCATTAATAGCATACTATAAATCCCAAAATGTATTGTCAATTGTTGATGGTACTTTAGCGATAGATAAAGTATTTGAAGACATATGTTCAGTATTGGGAGAGCGATAAATAAATGATTATAATTAAAAATAATTCGGAAATCGAATATATGAGACAATCAGGTAAAGTTGTAGGGGATACTCTTGCAATGCTTGAAGAGGTAGTAAAACCAGGAATAACTACTAAAGAATTGGATAGAATAGCAGAAGAATACATTACTAAACAAGGAGCTAGGCCATCTTTTAAAGGTTATTATGGTTTTCCAGCCTCATTATGTACTTCTATTAATGAAGAAGTAGTTCATGGAATTCCTTCTGATAGAGTTCTTCAGGAGGGAGACATAATAAGTGTGGATTGTGGTGCTATTTTGAATAATTATCATGGTGATGCAGCCAGAACATTTGCAGTTGGAAATATCTCGGCCGATGCCCAAAAACTAATACAGGTAACTAGGGAAAGCTTTTTTAAAGGAATAGAATATGCAAAGATTGGGAATAGATTAACAGATATATCTCATTCCATTCAGTTACATGCGGAAAGCTTTGGATATTCTGTCGTTAGAGAATATGTAGGTCACGGTATAGGTCGTGATATGCATGAAGATCCTGAAGTTCCTAATTATGGACGGGAAGGAAGAGGACCTAAGCTTACACATGGTATGGTATTAGCTATAGAACCTATGATAAATTTAGGTAAATATGGTGTAGTAACTAAGCCAAATGGCTGGACAGTAGTAACTGTAGATGGTAAACTATCTGCACATTATGAAAACACAGTTGCTATTTTAGATAATGGTCCTGAAATATTAACTTTAAGTTAATAGAGGTGAATGATTTGTACGACAAAGATTTTATTGGTCGAGTAGTTATTTCTAAAGCAGGTAGAGATGCAGATAGAAAGTTTATAATAGTTGATGTAATAAATCATCAATATGTAAACATATGTGATGGAGATTTGAGAAAAATCGAAAATCCTAAAAAAAAGAAAATAAAACATCTGAATATAACTAACACTATTGCAGAAGAAATAGCTCAATTATTAGCAAATGGTGATAAGGTTAGTAATTCAAAAATAAGGAAGTTTCTACAGTCCATTGATGATAATGAGGAGGTTTGATTACCTTATGTCAAAACAAGATGTTATAGAGATGCAAGGTACGGTTTTAGAAGCTTTACCTAATGCTATGTTTCAAGTAGAACTTGAAAGTGGTCATAAAATATTGGCTCATATATCAGGTAAACTAAGAATGAATTTTATAAGAATATTGCCAGGTGATAAAGTTACAGTGGAACTTTCTCCATACGATTTAACTCGTGGGAGAATTACTTGGAGGGCAAAGTAAGGAGGGTTAGTAATGAAAGTAAGACCATCTGTTAAACCAATTTGCGAAAAATGCAAAGTTATAAAAAGAAAAGGTAGAGTAATGGTTATTTGTGAAAATCCAAAACACAAGCAAAAACAAGGTTAGTAATAACTTTAAAATAAATATATAATAAATAATAGTACAAATATGTACAAAGTCGTTAATCTTAGGAGGTGTAAAATTAGATGGCAAGAATAGCAGGAATTGACCTACCAAGAGATAAAAGAGTTGAAATAGGTCTAACATACATTTATGGAATTGGTCTTCCAACTGCACAAAAAATACTTGAATCAACAGGCGTAAATGCTGATACAAGAGTTAAGGATTTAAGTGAAGAAGAAGTAAATGCTTTAAGAGATTATATAAATAAGAATATAATTGTTGAAGGTGACTTAAGAAGAGAAGTAGCTTTAAACATTAAGAGATTAATGGAAATAGGAAGTTACAGAGGAATAAGACATAGAAAAGGTCTTCCAGTAAGAGGACAAAAGACTAAAACAAATGCTAGAACAAGAAAAGGCCCAAAAAAGGGAGCAGGTAGCAAGAGAAAATAATAAGTAAGGAGGGACGAATCGGATGGCAGCTCAAAAGGTTAAAAGAAGTAGAAGAAAAAAAGAAAGAAAAAATATTGAGCACGGTTGTGCACATATAAAATCAACTTTCAACAACTCAATTGTTACAATAACAGATGCAGTTGGAAATGCACTTTCATGGTCAAGTGCAGGTGGATTGGGATTTAGAGGTTCAAGAAAGAGTACACCATTTGCAGCTCAAATGGCAGCAGAAACTGCAGCTAAAGCAGCTATGGAACACGGATTAAAAAGTGTTGAAGTATATGTAAAGGGACCAGGATCAGGAAGAGAAGCTGCAATAAGATCACTACAAGCAGCTGGTTTAGAAATATCTTTAATAAAAGATGTTACTCCAATACCACACAACGGATGTAGACCACCAAAAAGAAGAAGAGTGTAATTATAGTAGTAATAGGAGGTGTAATTTAAATGGCAAGATATACTGGAGCTTCTTGCAAACTTTGCAGAAGAGAAGGAATGAAGTTATTCTTAAAATCAGATAAATGTTATACAGATAAATGTCCATTTACTAAAAGAAGCTATGCGCCAGGACAGCATGGACAAAGTAGAAAGAAATTATCTAACTATGGAGTTCAATTAAGAGAAAAGCAAAAAGCAAAGAGAATCTATGGTCTTTTAGAGAGCCAATTCAGAATTACATATGAAAAGGCTGAAAGAATGAGAGGAATTACTGGTGAAAACTTACTAATAATCCTTGAAAGCAGATTAGACAACGTAGTATACAGATTAGGTTTTGCTGGATCAAGAAAGGAAGCTAGACTTTTAGTTACTCATGGACATTTCTTAGTTAATGGAAAGAAAGTAGATATTCCATCATACATAGTATCAGCAAATGATGTTATATCTGTACGTGAGAAGAGCAAAGGAACTGAAAAATTCAAGACTTTTGCTGAAAATCCAAAAACTTTACCAAAATGGTTAGAAGCTAATGCTGAAAAACTAGAAGGAAAAGTTGTTGCTGTTCCATCAAGAGAAGACATTGATGTACCAGTAAATGAGACATTAATAGTTGAGTTATACAGCAAATAATAGGTTGTAAATGCGTGTAAAATCAGTTGCCCTCAATATAAGGTCGTTATTAAAAGAAAAAGGAGGGTTTATCTAGTGTTAGAGATAGAAAAGCCAAAAATAGAGTGCGTGGAAATTTCTGAAGATAATATCTATGGTAAGTTTGTGGTAGAACCATTAGAAAGAGGTTATGGTATCACACTGGGCAATTCCTTAAGGAGAATTCTTTTATCCTCCTTACCTGGAGTTGCTGCAACCTCAGTTAAAATTGATGAAGTTCTACATGAGTTTTCCACAGTTAAAGGTGTAAAAGAAGATGTTACAGAATTAATCCTAAATATAAAAGGATTAGCGTTCAAGATGACAGGAGATGGACCAAAGACGGTTTATATAGATGCTAAAGGACCAGGAGTTGTTACTGCTGGAGATATTATAACTGATGGTTCAGTAGAAGTAGTTAATAAAGACCTATACATTGCAACTTTAGATGACAATGGAAGATTGCATATGGAGATAAATGTTGATAGAGGTAGAGGATATGTATCTCAAAATAAAAACAAATCATTAGATTTGCCTATAGCTACTATTCCTGTTGATTCAATATACACTCCTGTAAAGAGAGTTAACTACACTGTAGAAAACACAAGAGTAGGTCAAATTACAGACTATGATAAGTTAACTATAGAATTGTGGACTAATGGTACTATTAGACCAGAGGAAGCAATAAGTCTTTCAGCCAAAATACTTATAGAACACTTTAAGTTATTTATGTCATTAACAGATCATGCTGATGATATGGAAATAATGGTTGAAAAAGAAGAAGACAAGAAAGAAAAAGTTCTTGAGATGACTATAGAAGAGCTTGATTTATCTGTAAGAAGTTATAACTGTTTAAAGAGAGCAGGTATAAATACAGTACAAGAGCTAACTGAAAGAACCATGGATGATATGATGAAAGTTAGAAATCTAGGTAAAAAGTCATTAGAAGAAGTTCAGAAGAAATTAGACGATTTAGGCTTGAATTTAAAACAGAGCGAAGAGTAAGGAGGTAAGGACATGGCAGGATATCGCAAGTTGGGACGTCCAACTGATCATAGAAGAGCAATGCTAAGAAACTTAGTTACTAGCTTCTTAAAAAACGAGAAAATAGAAACTACAGAAACAAGAGCTAAAGAAACTAAAAAACTAGCAGAAAAGATGATAACTCTAGCTAAAAGAGGAGATCTACATGCTAGAAGACAGGTAGCTGCGTTTGTACAAGAAAAAGAAGTAGTAGAAAAGTTATTCAGTGATATAGCACCAAAGTATGCTGAAAGAAATGGTGGGTACACAAGAATATACAAAGTAGGACCAAGAAGAGGAGACGCTGCTGAAGTAGTAATTCTAGAGCTAGTTTAATATAAAATAAGGGATTAAGTTTCTTAATGCTTAGTCCCTCTTTTGCTATATAAAGAAATAATTACATATGTAAGTAAGTCTATAAGCTCTTAAGATAAGGAGTCATGAAGATGGAAGCGAATATGATAGAATGTAGAAATTTAACTTTTGAGTATTCTGCAACTAGTGATGAAAGTTTAAAAAAACTAGCTATAAATGGAGTAGATTTAGATATAAAAGAAGGAGAGTTTTTAGTTGTTTTAGGCCATAATGGTTCAGGAAAATCTACATTGGCAAAGCATATGAATGCTTTACTTCTACCTACTAGCGGTAAGGTATATGTGTCAGGTATGGATACCGCAGATGAAAATTATTTATGGAAAATACGAAATGCTGCAGGCATGGTTTTTCAAAATCCAGACAATCAGTTAGTAGCCACAATTGTAGAAGATGACGTGGCTTTTGGACCAGAAAATATAGGTATAAAACCAGAAGAAATAAGAACAAGAGTAGAAGAAGCTTTAAAGAAAGTAGACATGTATGAATACAAAAATCATGCACCACACCTTTTATCTGGTGGTCAAAAGCAGAGGGTTGCTATAGCTGGTATATTGGCTATGAGTCCAAAGTGTATAATATTTGATGAGCCTACTGCTATGCTAGATCCATCAGGAAGAAAAGAAGTTGTAAATACAATAAAGGACATAAATAAGAATTACGGAATAACAATAGTATTAATAACACACTATATGGAAGAAGCAGTAGAAGCAGATAGAGTAATTATAATGGATGAAGGTAAAGTAATAAAAGAAGGAACTCCAGTGCAAATTTTTAGTGATGTTTCTACTATGAAAAAAGTAGGATTAGATGTTCCTCAAGTAACAGAATTAGCTTATGAATTGAAAAAGAGTGGCATAAACATAGACACTGATATATTAACGATAAATGAGATGGTGAGTAGATTATGTCAATTAAAATAGAGAATTTAATACACACATATATGCCAAATACGCCTTTTGAAAAGAAGGCTTTAGATGACGTGTCGCTGGAAATAAATGATGGCGAATTTGTAGCTTTAATTGGTCATACTGGGTCAGGAAAGTCAACTTTGGTTCAGCATATAAATGGACTTTTAAAACCAACTAGCGGCAAAATAATAGTAGATAATGTAGATATAACAAGTAAAGAAGTAAAGTTAAGTCTTGTGAGAAGAAAAGTAGGACTTGTATTTCAATACCCAGAATATCAACTTTTTGAAGAAACAGTAGAAAAGGATATTGCTTTTGGACCTAAAAATCTAAAGTTAGATGAAAAAGAAGTTGAAACTAGAGTAAAAAGGGCTATGAAAATGGTTGGGTTAGATTATGAAACCTATAGAAATAAATCACCTTTTGAATTAAGTGGTGGACAAAAGAGAAGAGTTGCTATAGCTGGAGTTGTAGCTATGGAACCTAAGGTTTTAATATTAGATGAGCCAACAGCGGGATTGGATCCAAGGGGGAGAGAAGAAATTCTTGGTCAAATAATTGCTCTTCACAAGGAATATAAAATGACAATAATTTTAGTATCTCATAGTATGGAGGATGTGGCTAAGGTTGCAGAAAGAATTATTGTTATGCATAAGGGCAAAAATATATTAGATGGAAAACCAAATGAAGTTTTTAAGCATGTAGATATTTTAGAAGAAGTAGGATTAGCAGCACCACAGATAACTTATTTAATGCTTAAACTTAGAGAAGCTGGTATGAATGTATCAGAGGAAGTGTTTACCATAGAACAAGCTAAAAGAGAAATTCTTAAAGTACTGAGAGGTGCTAAAAATGATTAAGGATATTAGCATTGGACAATATATACCAGGGGATTCTTTTATACACAAGATGGACCCGAGAGTAAAAATTCTCATTTCTTTTATATTTATAATAAACTTATTTATAGTAAAAAACTTTAAAGGATATATATTTATAGTGGCTTTTATAGTAGGAGCTATAGTTATATCTAAAGTATCCTTTAATTATATATATAAAAGTATAAAACCAATTTTTATTCTATTGTTAATCACTGCTATATTAAATGTATTCATGACTAGAGGTTCTGGGGAGCCTTTATTTGCATGGAAATTTATAAAGATTTATAGTGAGGGATTAAGATTAGCTATTTTTATGATAATTAGATTAGTACTTTTGATAGTGGGAACTTCCTTACTAACATTGACCACTTCACCTATACAACTAACAGATGGAATAGAAAAATTATTAAATCCATTTAAAAAGCTAGGATTGCCTGCTCATGAGTTAGCTATGATGATGACCATAGCCCTTAGATTTATTCCTACGCTTATAGATGAAACTGATAAAATAATGAAAGCACAGATGGCAAGGGGAGCTGATTTTGAATCAGGTGGAATAATTGATAAGGCCAAAAACCTTATACCACTTTTAGTACCACTATTTATAAGTTCTTTTAGAAGAGCAGATGAACTTGCTATGGCTATGGAAGCTAGATGCTATAGAGGTGGAGAAGGAAGAACTAGAATGAAACAATTACAATTTACTTATAGGGATTCTGTAGCAACTATATTAACAGGGGCTTTGGTTACAATATCTGTATGGAGTAGATTTTGGTAATGAAGAATATTAAAATTAAAATAGAGTATGATGGAACAAATTACTTTGGGTGGCAAGTACAAAAGGATAGGATTACAGTACAGGGAGTTTTGGAAGATACTATAAGAGCTCTAACTAAGGAAGATGTAAAATTAATAGGATGTAGTAGAACAGATACAGGAGTCCATGCAAAGGAATATGTGGCAAATTTTTTTACCAATAGTACCATACCTTCAGAAAAGTTTAGAGAAGCCTTAAACTCTAAATTGCCTAATGACATTGTTATACTAGAGTCTAAAGAAGTTTTAGAGGATTTTCATGCTAGATATAATTGCAAAGGGAAGAGATACATTTATAGCATATACAATAGAGAGCAACCCTGTGCTATTTATAGAAACTATATGTATAGTTTTACAAGAAAATTGCAAATAGAAAAAATGAAATCTTCATGTAAATATATAATAGGAACTCATGATTTTTCAGCTTTTAAAACTAAGGGAAGTTCTGTAAAAACCTCCATAAGAAATATACATGAATTATGTATAACTAAGGAGGAAGATATAATTAAGATATCAGTATCTGCTGATGGATTTTTATATAATATGGTTAGAATAATAGTTGGAACTCTATTAGATGTTGGAACAGAAAAAATTCAGCCAGAAGAAGTGAAGGAAATACTAGAAAGTAAGGATAGAACTAAAGCAGGTAAGGTTGTACCAGCCTGTGGTTTGTGTCTTGAAAAAGTTTTTTATTAAAATGTATTTATAACGCATATAGTCGTTGACACGCCCGGGAGAATGTATTATAATAAAAGAAGTTTGTATTGTATATAAGATCCACTAGCCCCGGATCTTTATGATAGAACGAAATACAACAAGAAGACTTTTTAGGGAGGGAAAAAGATGAAATCATATATTGCAAAACCGCAAGAAGTTGAAAGAAAATGGTATGTAATAGATGTAGCAGGAAAACCACTAGGTAGAGCTGCTAGCCAAATAGCATCAATATTAAGAGGAAAAAACAAACCTACATATACTCCTAATGTTGATACAGGAGATTACGTAATAGTTTTAAATGCTGACAAGGTTCTTTTAACAGGAAAGAAACTTGATCAAAAGATGTTAAGACATCACTCATTATATCCAGGTGGATTAAAAGAGATATCATACAAAGAAGCATTAGCTAAGAAACCAGAATTTGTTTTCCAAGAAGCTGTTAGAAGAATGCTTCCAAGCGGTCCATTAGGTCGTCAAATGTTAACTAAGTTAAAAGTATACAAAGGTGAAGAGCATGATAATCAAGCTCAAAAACCAGAAGTATTAGAATTAAGATACTAATTGGAAGCGGAAGGAGGATATGAAATGGCTAAAGTTCAATATTTCGGAACAGGAAGAAGAAAGAAATCAATAGCAAGAGTTATACTTGTACCAGGAGAAGGTAAAGTAACTATAAATAAAAGAGACATGGAAGATTACTTCGGATTAGATACTTTAAAAGTTATAGTAAACCAACCATTAGTATTAACTGGAACAAAAGAAAAATATGATGTACTAGTTAATGTACACGGTGGTGGATTTACAGGTCAAGCTGGAGCAATAAGACATGGTATATCAAGAGCTTTGGTAAAAGTTGATGAAAACTTAAAGCCAGAACTTAAGAAAGCTGGATTTATAACAAGAGATCCAAGAATGAAGGAAAGAAAGAAATACGGTCTTAAAAAAGCAAGAAGAGCTCCACAATTCTCAAAGAGATAGTATTTTATACAACCGTATGGAAAGAGAGGTATATACCTCTCTTTTTTTATTTATAATAAATTATAAGAGTTTAAAAAATTATGCACAATCCATTAAATATAATTACTATTTAAGATTAAATACGGTATATAATCTTAAATAATAGGCAAATATAGCAATATATAGTAATAATATATTATATTAAATATTTCATAGTCCAATGTTAAATCAATGTTAAATAATTAATAAAAATGTTACTAAATCGTAATTTTTGTAGTATTATTTAAAATGGTGCAGATATTTAATTACATATTAATGAAAATTTAATGTTAAGTAATTGGAGAAAAAGTATGAGTATTGTAAATATAATTATTGGACTCATTGGTGGACTTGGAATGTTCCTTTATGGAATGAAGCTTATGGGCGATGGACTTGAAAATGCATCTGGAGAAAAACTAAAAGTATTTTTTGAAAAAATAACTTCTAACCCAGTAAAAGGAATCATGACAGGAGCTTTGGTTACTGCTGTAATTCAAAGTAGTAGTGCCACTACGGTAATGGTAGTTGGATTTGTTAATGCTGGACTTATGAATTTGTATCAAGCAGCTGCAGTAATAATGGGAGCTAATATAGGAACCACTATTACAGCGCAAATAATAGCATTTAAACTAGATGCTATAGCACCTATTTTTATAGGAGTAGGAGCGGGAATTGTATTATTTTCTAAAGCCAAAAAGAGTAGAGAAATAGGAAATATTATATTAGGTTTTGGTATTTTATTCTCTGGAATGGAATTAATGAAAGTAGCGATGGAACCAATTGCTGCATCACCAGCCTTTGTAAGTTTAATGGGAACATTAAAAGGAAATATATTTTTAGGTGTTCTTACAGGACTTTTGATGACTGCTGTTGTACAAAGTTCTTCTGCAACTACAGCCATATTAATTGTATTGGCATCTACAGGTGGAGTGCCACTAGAAGCTGCAGTACCAATATTGTTTGGTAATAACATAGGTACATGTGTAACAGCGTTATTAGCCAGCGTAGGAACTTCAAAGACTGCAAGAAAAGCAGCACTAATACACTTGTTTTTTAATTTAATAGGAACTTTGATATTCTTACCGTTTACTCATCCATTTGTAGCACTTGTAAAAAATATAACTCCTGCAGGAGTAGAGGTAGTTAAAAGGCAAATAGCTAATGCTCACACAGTGTTTAATATAGCTAACACAATAATAATGTTACCATTTATAAAATATCTTGTAGCATTAGTTAATAAGATAATACCAGGAGAAGATGAAAAAGAACCTATGAAGCCTAAGTACTTAGATGATAGACTTTTGGAAACACCTGTTATAGCAGTTGGGCAAACCACAAAGGAATTAATAAGAATGGCCAACAAAGCTAAAGCTAATTTGGAAATGTCAATGGATGCTTTTAAAAACAACGATGAAACTTTGGTTAAAAAGGTTTATGAAAATGAAAAATTAATAAATTTATTGGAAGATGAAATAACAGTCTTCTTAGTAAAACTATCTAAAGAGCAGTTATCAGAAGAACAATTAGATATCGTAACATCTATGTTTCATATGGTAAATGATATAGAACGTATAGGAGACCATGCAGAAAATGTTGTAGATTTAGCTAGTGAGAAGATGCAAAAGGGAATTAAATTCTCAAAAGGGGCAGAAGAAGAATTACAGAGCATGTTTGATGAAATAATAAATGCTTTAGATGGAAGCATAGAAAGTATAGAAAATAGGGATATAGAAACTGCTAAGAAAGTATTGAGCATAGAGGAAAAAATAGACGCAATGGAAAAAGAATTGAGAGCTTCACATATAAAGAGACTTAATGAAGAAGTATGTAATGCCACTGGTGGAGCTATATTCTTAGACATAATAAGTAACTTTGAAAGAATAGGGGACCATTCCACTAATTTAGCTCAAGCAGTTTTAAATATGCATAAGTAAAAATAGTATATTTTAAAATAATTAATAGAAAATACCTAACATATTTTATTATGTTAGGTATTTTTATTTTTATTTTCTTATATAGATAATATGAGAGCTATAAAGTAGGAGGTGAACCGTTGCATAGGTTATTGGCAACGGCAAAAATAGTGAAAAATAATAAATTAATATCTACCATAGGAGTTATATTATTGGGTGCTTTTTTAATAGTGTTAACAAATGTTCAATTTGGAAAAACACTAATAGTAAATAAAGGCTTACAGAAAAAAAGCATATTAATTGACCCAGGGCATGGTGGCATTGATGGGGGAGCTGTATCTAAAAATGGTACGGTAGAAAAGCATATAAACTTAAATATATCTTTGAAATTGAAAGAGAAACTGGAGAAAAAAGGATATAAAGTAATTATGACCAGAGAAGAAGATGAAGGTTTGTATTCGGAAAATAGTAACAATAAAAAAATAGAGGATTTAAATAAAAGATGTGAACTAAAAGAAAAAACTAAATGCCATATGTTTATAAGTATTCATTTGAACAAGTTTCCACAAAGTAAGTACTATGGGGCACAGGTATGGCATTCTAGAAATCCCGAAAGTCAAGAATTAGCCAATATAATACAAAAAAATTTAATAGAGGATCTAGATAATGAAAACAAAAGGAAAGCTAAGAATGCCAAAGACATGTATAAGATATTAAGATGCAATGATATTATACCATCTGTAATAGTTGAATGTGGATTTTTATCTAATGAAAGAGAAGAGGAACTTTTAAAAGATGAGAGTTATCAGGAAAAAATAGCTAAAGCTATTGCAAGGTCTGTGGAGGAATACTTTAATATGAAGGAAGAATAGAGTTATTGAAAAGGTAAGAAGTAAGAGTTAATGAGGATTTTCCTTTACTCTTACTTTTTACTTCTTAGCTAATCCCATTACTTAACTGCAAATTTTATATTTTTATTTTATAACTGCGAAATTTGAATTAGTTATAAACTACAGAAGAATTTTCATCTACTATAATCCAAAAGGTAGTGCCACGGATTAATGAAATATCCTTTCCATTTTTATCTTGTATTTTTATAGGAGAATCTGAATCCTTATTCCATTCTATATCTATGGCTTTTCCACCGGAAAATAAAAGTCCATTTCCAGAGCCAATTGGAAATTCCTTGTTAGATTGTGAATTTACCATTTGAATTATTATGTTTGAAACATGAATGGGATCATTGTAATAAATATCAATATGCTCTTTAGAAGGATTATGATGATAATATTCACCATTCTTATATAAAAAATTAGATGAAAAATATTCATTTAAGTCTATGAATATGTTATTGGCTTTTTTACTTTTATTAAATTTTATATCTTGAGAATCTAAAAAATTAAATTTAGGTAAGTAGGATGTATCTAGGGGTTTTTTTTCATAAGAGGATTGAATGTTTTGTGGAATTTCATCTAGGTAAAGGCCTTTATAAATTAGCTTATTTTGAGAATCTACATATTGTAATATAATATCTGCTTTGCTTAGTCCACCGGTATTATCATTCAGTTGATCTAATTTATAGACCACCTCTATAGCATTTTTAAAATCTTTATTATTTCTATTTTTCAGTATCTCACCAGTGTATGGAGATATGTCTATATTTGGGAAGTTATTATAAATAATAAGCCTATAACATATGAAAATTATTAGGATACAACAAATAGAAAATAGAAATAAAACAATATTATTTACTAAATTACTTTTTTTCATGTAATTTTCACTCCTTATATACTATTACATTAAAATAATAGTCTTATTCTACTGTTTTTATGCAAATAAATTGAATTTATATAATAGTTAAAAAAGTTGTTGATGTATAAAAGGACCTATGATATTATATTAATGGAATATGGATTAGTCCATTAATCCATATTGTAAGGGAGGGATAGTTATAGAAATTAAAATAGATAAAAAAAGTGGAGTACCTCTTTACATACAGGTAAAAAATCAAATAATGGAATCTATAAAACGTGGATTATTAAAAGTTGGGTATAAGATGCCTACTGAAAGAGAATTGGCTCAACAGTTAAATGTGAGTAGAAATACTATAAGTTCAGCATATAACGATCTAGAGCAAGAGGGAGTTTTAAAATCTTACCAAGGAAAAGGAACCTTTGTGGCTGAAGAAGCTGTCACATGGAAGGATCAAAATATAAAAGAAAGAATAGTTAAATTTATAGATTTGGGACTAGAGGAATCCATGGAAATAGGAATGGATCCAGATAGTTTTTTAGAACTTGTAAAACAAAGAGTAAAAGAAAAGAAAGAGCTTATGAGCAAATTAGCAGCCATTTATGTGGAATGTAATATTGAACAGGCTAGAATGTTTAGTAAGCAGTTGACTAAAATTTCTGGTGTCCGAGTGGAGCCATTGACTATAAATGATTTAAAAGAAATGAGCGATGATACAAAAGAAAAAGTTGAACAAGCTCAAATAATTATAGCAACATTTAATCATGTAAATGAAGTTATGGAACTGACAAAGGAAAAAAGAAAAGAAGTGCTTGGAGTTGCGATAAATCCTAACTTAGGCACTATAGTGAAAATAGCTAGATATCCTGAACATACAAAGTTTGGGTTTATATGTATATCAGAAGAATTCATGTTTAAAGTAAAAGGGGCTTTAGACGGAGCTGGATTAGGGAATATTGACATAACATATTCTAATTCAAAAGACGAGGGAGAAATCAGGAAAATAATAGATAATAGTGAAGTTATAATTGTATCACCAGGTAAACATAAAATGGTTAAAAGTTTAAATAAAGATGGAAAAGAAATTATTGAATTTTTGTATAACCTAGATAGCGACTCTGTAAAGGCTTTAAAGTCTAAAATTATAGAGTTGAAATATAAAGATATCTAATTTAAGGTGGGAGGCATTTATAAATGGAGAAGAAAACTATTGTTATAGGCGTAATTGGTTCTGACTGTCATGCAGTAGGAAACAAAATAATAGATTACGCTTTAACTGAATCAGGCTTTAATGTTGTAAATATTGGAGTTTTATCACCACAAGAGGATTTTATTAATGCAGCAGTAGAAACTAGTGCTGATGCAATACTTGTTTCATCACTTTATGGTCATGGAGAAATAGACTGTAGAGGATTAAGAGAAAAATGTGATGAGGCTGGCTTAAAGGACATAAAATTATATGTTGGTGGAAATATAGTTGTAGGAAAACAAGATTGGAATGAAGTTGAAAAAAGATTCAAGGATATGGGATTTAACAGAGTTTATTCACCTGGAACAGATATAGAAATAACTATAGAAGATATAAAGAAAGATTTTAATCTTAATTAATAGTAAACTAATTAAGTAAGAGTAATTAGTTGATTGGAGTGGTATCAGTGGATGCATATTTGCTTATAGACTTTGGAAGTACTTATACGAAATTGACAGCAGTAGACATAGAAAATGAAGAAATATTAGCCACAGCAAAGGATATTACCACCATCGAAGATGATATAATGACAGGATTCAATAAGGCTTATGATAAATTAAAAGAGGCATTAAAAGGGAAAGAAGTTAATTTTGTTAATAAACTTGCTTGTTCTTCAGCAGCAGGTGGCTTGAAGATGGTGGCTATTGGATTAGTACCAGAACTGACAGCTGAAGCAGCTAAAAGGGCAGCTCTTGGAGCAGGAGCAAGGGTACTCAAAGTATATAGTTACGAGCTAACTTCTAGAGAAATAGAAGAAATAAAAAATTCTAAATTAGACATAATTCTTCTAGCTGGGGGCACCGATGGAGGAAATAAGGATTGTATAATACACAATGCTAAAATGATAGCAGAAAGCGGATTAAAGTTGCCAATAGTTGTGGCAGGTAACAAGGTGGCCAATGATTCTATAGAAGAAATATTTAGCAAAACAGATGTTTATTATAGGATAACTGAAAACGTTATGCCTAAGCTAAATGTTTTGAATGTAGAACCAGCAAGGGAAGAAATTAGAAAAATATTTATGGATAAAATAGTAGAAGCTAAGGGCATGAGTAATGCTGAAAACTACATAAGCGGCATATTAATGCCAACACCTGCAGCAGTGCTTAAAGCTGCTAGAGTTTTAAGTGAAGGTAGCGATGAAGAAGAAGGTGTAGGAGATTTAATAGTTGTAGATATTGGAGGAGCTACTACAGATATACATTCAATTGCAGAAGGGGCTCCAACTAAATCAGGAGTAACTTTAAAAGGACTTGAAGAACCAGTTGCTAAAAGAACTGTTGAGGGAGATTTAGGCATGAGATATTCAGCAATTTCCCTTTGGGAAGCAGCCGGTACAAGAAAAATAAGAAATTACTTAAATGATAAAGATAGAAAAATAGATGTAGAGGAGAACTGCAAAACAAGAGCAGAAAATATAAAAATGGTTCCATCTACAGAAGAAGAAATAAAGTTTGATGAAGCTATGGGTAAAGTGGCAACAGAAATAGCTATGGAAAGACATGCTGGTATAGTTGAGAGTGTTTACTCTCCTATGGGTGTTGTATTTACTCAAACAGGAAAGGATTTAATGGAAGTTAAGTACATGATAGGAACTGGAGGAGTACTTATTCACAGTGAAAATCCAGGAGAAATACTAAGAGCAGGTACTTTCACCATGGAAAATCCTCAATCTTTAAAACCAAAAGATCCTAAGTTTTTGATAGATAAGACATACATATTATCATCTATGGGTCTTCTAGCACAAGAACTTCCAGATATGGCCGTAAGAATTATGAAAAAATATTTAGTAGAAGTTTAATATTCAGGGGGAATAATAATGAATATAAAAAATAAAAAGTGGACTGAAGAAGAATTTTTCAAAATGAGAGAAGAGGTTTTAAGTCAATGGCCTACAGGTAAAGAAGTTGACCTTAAAGAAGCAGTTGACTACCTTAAAAAAGTTCCAGAGCATAAGAATTTCTCACTTAAATTAAAGAAAGCTAAAGAGGAAGGCGTTACATTAGCGCAACCAAGAGCAGGTGTTGCGTTAATAAGTGAGCATATAGAACTATTAACACATCTTCAAAATGAAGGTGGAGCTGACTTACTTCCATCAACTATAGATAGTTATACAAGACAAAATAGATATGATGAATGTGAAATTGGTATACAAGAAAGTAGAAAAGCAGGAAGATCACTACTTAACGGATTTCCAGGAGTAAACCATGGAGTACATGGTTGTAAAAAGGTTTATGAAGCTGTAAACTTACCATTAGAAGCAAGACATGGTACTCCAGATGCTAGATTGCTTACAGAAATAATTCATGCAGGTGGATGGACTTCAAATGAAGGTGGCGGAATATCATACAACATTCCTTATGCTAAAAATGTTCCGCTAGATAGAACTATAAGAGATTGGCAATACTGTGACAGATTAGTTGGTTTTTATGCTGAGCAAGGAATAATTATAAATAGAGAACCATTTGGACCTTTAACAGGAACTTTAGTACCACCAAGTACTTCAAACACAGTTGCTATTATAGAAGGATTATTAGCAGCAGAACAGGGAGTTAAAAACATAACTGTTGGATATGGACAATGTGGTAACATAGTTCAAGACGTAGCAGCTATAAGAGCACTAGAATCACAAATGGAAGAATACTTAAGAGAATATGGATATCACGATGTATATGTAACAACAGTATTCCATCAATGGATGGGTGGATTTCCACAAGATGAAGCTAAAGCCTTTGGAGTTATATCTACAGGTTCAGCTACAGCAGCTCTTGCAGGAGCAACAAAGGTAATTGTTAAGACTCCACATGAAGCTATAGGAGTTCCAACTAAGGAAGCTAATGCTCAAGGTATAAGAGCTACTAAAATGACATTAAACCTATTAAAAGGTCAAAGACTTCCAATGTCAAAAGAATTACAAGATGAGATAGCTCTTATAAAAGCTGAAACAAAATGCATGATGAATAAAACTTTTGAATTAGGTAATGGAGATTTAGCTATAGGAGCAGTTAAAGCTTTTGAAGCAGGAGTTGTAGATATACCATTTGCGCCAAGTAAATATAATGCAGGAAAAATGATGCCAGCTAGAGACAATAATGGTGCTGTAAGATATTTAAACTTTGGAAACCTACCATTTACTGAAGACATAAGAGAAATAAATAGAAGAAAACTAGAAGAAAGAGCTAAATTTGAAGGAAGACCAGTAGGATTTAAAATGACAGTAGATGACATATTTGCTGTAAGTAGAGGAGTTCTTGTAGGAAGACCACAAAAATAGTTTTAATAAATTTTACATTAAACAAATTATGTTTTATAAATAGATTAAAGTTAAGGTGAACAATTTAAAGCTTATACAATATGTGTTAAGGGAAACAATTTAAAATTAAAGTGTTAAAAATAAATTATTAAATTTAAGTTTAAAACTTGAAAAGGGGACAGGTGAAAAACTATGAAAATTATTGATGTAATATGTTCTGAAGGAAAAACAGGATTTTATTTTGATGACCAAAGAGCTATAAAAAAAGGAGCTAAACATGATGGATTCACATATGTAGGTGAGCCAGTAACTGAAGGATTTAAATCTGTAAGACAGGCAGGAGAATCTATATCAGTAATGCTTATACTTGAAGATGGTCAAGTGGCTTTTGGAGATTGTGCTGCAGTTCAATATTCAGGAGCAGGCGGAAGAGACCCACTATTCTTAGCTAAAGATTTCATTCCAGTTATAGAAAAAGAAATAGCTCCAAAACTAATAGGAAGAGAGCTAGACAACTTTAAAGCATTAGCAGAAGAATTTGACAAAATGCAAGTTAACGGAAAAAGATTACACACTGCTATAAGATACGGAATAACTCAAGCATTACTTGATGGTGTAGCAAAAGCTAAAAAAGTTACTATGGCAGAAGTTGTTAGAGATGAATACAACACAGGAGTTGACATAAAGAGAATTCCTATATTCACTCAATCAGGTGATGATAGATATGACAATGCAGATAAAATGATAATAAAAGGCGCTGAAGTAATGCCTCACGCTTTAATAAACAACGTAGAAGAAAAATTAGGAAATGACGGATCAAAATTATTAGAATATGTTAAATGGTTAAGTGAAAGAGTACAAAAATTAAGAACTTGCGAATGTTATTCTCCAGTATTCCACATAGACGTATATGGAACAATAGGAGTAGCTTTTGATTATGATACTGATAAAATGGCTAACTACCTAGAAAAATTAGGTGAAGCTGCAAAACCATTTAAATTAAGAATAGAAGGACCAATGGACGTTGAAGATAGACAAAAACAAATGGAAGCTTTAAGAGATTTGACAGCAGAAATAGACAAGAGAGGAATAAACGTAGAATTAGTTGCAGATGAATGGTGCAATACATATGAAGACGTTAAATTCTTTGCTGACAACAAATCAGGACATATGCTTCAAATAAAAACTCCAGACCTTGGCGGAGTAAACAATGTTATAGAATCAATTCTATATTGTAAGAAAAAAGGAATAGGAGCATACTGCGGAGGAACTTGTAACGAAACTAACAGATCATCAGAAGTTACAACTAATATAGCAATAGCTTGTGGAGCAGACCAATGTCTTGCAAAACCAGGTATGGGCGTTGATGAAGGATATATGATAGTTAACAATGAGATGAACAGAGTAGTAGCTCTTGTTAATAGAAGAAAATAATATAATCCATTAATACTTAAAAGGCGGTTTGTGCGGGTGCATACTGCCTTTTAAGTGCATATAAAGCTTAATGATATAAAACCGTTATCATAGTATATTTAATTAATATATACTATGATTATCCCACAATAAGGTACAATGTAGTGGAATTATGAAATTTCTCCTCCATGACTTGCATAAGAGCTCGGAACAATAAATTTAATTTAAGAAATTCTAATCTTTTAGCCATATAAAATTATCTAACGCTCACATTCAGCGTCCTGCCTCAGGTTCGCTAGCCTGGCGTCCTTGCCAGGCTTACGATAATTTTATCTGTCTAAAAGAAGAATTTCTAAAATTAAATTTAAACAGTTCCTTTGCTTCTTATGCAAGTCATTCCAGAGAAATTTCATAATTCAGGTAATATAATGCTTATTGTGGTATAGTCAGTTAATACTTTAAAATATGTTTAAGGTTTTAAATTTAAGAAAGCTAGGAGGGCAATGTCAATGAGAGAAATAAATGTGGAAAAAATCACAGAAGCAGTAGCTAAAATGTGTATAGATGCCAATTATTATTTAAATGATGATATAAAAAATACTATTAAAGAAGCTAAGGAAAAAGAAGATTGGGATATAGCAAAGGGAATACTAGATAAAATAATAGTAAACTCTGAAATAGCTAGAGATGAAAAAATGCCTATGTGCCAAGATACAGGTATGGCTTGCGTATTCGTGGAAATAGGTCAAGAGGTACATATAGTAGGAGGAAGTTTAGAAGAAGCTATTAACAATGGTGTAGCAGAAGGATATGTAAGTGGATATTTGAGAAAATCAGTGGTAAAAGACCCATTAGATAGAGTAAATACAAAAAATAATACTCCTGCAATAATATACTATAATATAGTGCCAGGGGATAAACTTAAAATAACTGTAGCTCCAAAGGGCTTTGGTTCTGAAAATATGAGCCAATTAAAAATGTTAAAACCAGCAGATGGATTAGAAGGAGTTAAGGAATTTATATTAAAAGTTGTTAAAGAAGCTGGTCCTAACCCATGCCCACCAATAGTAGTAGGTGTAGGTATAGGAGGAACTTTTGACAGAGCTGCGAATCTTGCTAAAAAAGCATTAATAAGACCAGTGTCAGAAAGAAATGCAAACAAGTTTTATGCAGATTTAGAAGAAGAATTATTAGAAAAAATAAATTCATTAGGTATAGGACCTCAAGGTTTTGGTGGAAAAACTACAGCACTAGCAGTTAACATAGAAACTTATGCAACACATATAGCAGGACTTCCAGTAGCAGTAAACATTAATTGTCACGCTACTAGACATGCAGAAGTAGAACTTTAATAGGGGTAAGGGGGAGAAAAAATGGAAAAGAAAATAACGACTCCTTTAACTGAGGAAAAAGTTAAGGATTTAAAAATAGGTGATACTGTTCTTATATCAGGAACTGTTTATACAGCTAGAGATGCTGCCCATGCAAGACTTGTAAAACTAATAGAAGAAGGAAAAGAGCTTCCTATGGATATAAAGGATGCAATAATATACTACGTTGGACCAACACCAGCAAAGCCAGGAAAGGCATTAGGTTCAGCAGGTCCTACTACTAGCTATAGAATGGATCCATATGCTCCAAAGCTTTTAGATAACGGCTTAAAGGGTATGATAGGTAAAGGATTAAGATCTAAAGAAGTTATAGATGCTATAGTTAGAAATAATGGAGTATATTTTGCAGCTATAGGTGGAGCAGCAGCTCTTATAGGACAATGTGTTAAAAAGGCAGAACTTATAGCTTATGAAGATTTAGGAGCAGAAGCTGTAAGAAAACTAGAAGTGGAAGATTTACCAGTAGTTGTAGTTATAGATAGTGAAGGAAACAACCTTTATGAAAAAGGACAAAAGGAATATTTAGATTCTGTAAATAAATAATAAAAAGTAATATGATTTAGATAAGGTTATAATTTATCCATAGCTTAGTTATCGAAATATTTCCATCTACTTTAAGGCGGGATATGACGGTAGCTATTGCCTTGGATGATAATTAGAAATAAGAATTAATTTGTTAGATGTGCTAAGGGGATTGTACATTAACAGAAAATATAGATTTAAAATTAATATAAAAGTAGGTGAAAACATGAAAATAGAAAAGGTAGCAAAAGCAGGTACACTAGAGTCAAATGATGTGATGATAACAGTTATGCCAAACATGGATGGCGGTATAGAAGTAGAAATTGATAGCATTGTTATGAAACAATTTGGTGAAGCCATAAAAGAAACTATAATGAATACTTTAAAGGAATTGAAAGTTGAAGAAGTTAAGATAAAAGCAGAAGATAAAGGAGCCTTAGATTACACAATAAAGGCAAGAGTGGAAACAGCTATTAAAAGAGCTACTATTTAAGAAATAGAAGTAATGCTGAATTAGCAGCACTTAATTGTATGAAGTGAACATATTTTAAAATTTATAGGGTTAAAATACTTTTTATAAAAAGTAGATAAAATTTGGGTGTTAGTGATTAAGAAATAGATATTGAAAAAACAATGAGAAGGTGAAAATATGAAAAGATTAAGAAGAACTATGTTATTTATGCCTGGAAACAATCCAGGAATGCTTCAAAACGCGGGCATTCTTGGTTCAGATTCTATAATATTAGACTTAGAAGATGCAGTTAGCATAACTGAAAAAGATGGAGCTAGAATACTTGTAAGAGAGGCTATTAAAAATGTAGATTATTCTAATGTAGAAGTGGTAGTTAGAGTAAATCCTTTAGATACAGAATTCGGACCAAAGGATATAGATACTATAGCTAGAGTAAAACCGGATGTAATAATGGTTCCTAAAGCTACAGAAGAACAAATAAAAGAAGTGGACAACATGATTTCTAAAATAGAAAAAGAAGAGGGCTTTGAAGAAGGCAGCATAAAACTATTTGCTTTAATAGAAACTGCCTTTGGACTTGAAACTGTTTATGATGTAATAAAAGCTTCTAAGAGAATAGAGGGAGTTCTTTTAGGAGGAGAAGACTTAACTTCAGACTTTGGAGTAAAGAGAACTAAACAGGGTGATGAGATTCTTTATGCAAGAAATAAAGTGGCTACAGCTTGTAGAGCCATGAGAGTAGATGCTATAGATACTCCATTTACAGATACAAATGATTATGAAGGACTAAGACTAGATACAATGAAAGCTAAAGGATTAGGTATGACAGGTAAGTCATCTATAAATCCAAGACAAATAGATACAATACATTCAGTATTTGCACCAACAGAAGATGAAATAAAACATGCTATAAGAGTATTAGAAGCTAAGGAAGAAGCTGAAAGTGAAGGAAAAGGTGTATTCTCTTTAGATGGAAAAATGGTAGATGCGCCAGTTATAAATAGAGCTAAAACTACTTACGAATTAGCTAAAATGCTAGGACTTGTTTAGAATTAAAAATTGAGAATTAAGAATTAAAAATAAGAAATTGAAGATTAAAAATAAGAAATTGAAGATTAAAAATAGAGTGATTTTACAAAGTTACAATATGTAGAGGTAAAATACAATTGAAATTATGTTGAATAGAGACAGGAAAGTTAAGGATTTATTTAACAGAATTTAGAGGTGATAAAATGAAAAATGTATTGGGTAGAGAGATACCTGAAAAAATAGAAGGATATAAGGAAGTGACACCTTTTAAGGGTGCTTTTGCAGAAGATGGAGAAAAGACAATAAAATCTGTAAAAGTAAAGACAGTAAAACCAGAAGATTCTAAGGTTTTAAATAGCATAGAAGAAGCTTTGGATAAAGTAGAAATAAAAGATGGAATGACCATTTCATTTCACCATCATTTAAGAAATGGAGACTATGTGCTTAACATGGTAGTGGATACCATAGCTAAAAGAGGAATAAAGGATTTAACAATAGCGGCTAGTTCTATATTCCCTGCACATGCACCATTAGTAGAACATATAAAATCAGGAGTAGTAACAGGAGTTTACGCTAATTACATGTCAGGTCCTGTAGCAAGAGCTATTTCTTTAGGACTTTTAAAGAAACCAGCTGTAATGCATACTCATGGAGGAAGAGCTAGAGCCATTGAAAGTGGAGATCTACACATAGATGTGGCATTTATAGCTGCACCTACATCAGATACTTACGGAAATATAAATGGAGTAGAAGGACCAGCAGCTTGTGGTTCTCTAGGATATGCAGCGCCAGATGCAGAATATGCTGATAAGGTAGTAGCTGTAACAGATAATTTAGTTCCATATCCAGCATGTCCAATAGAAATAAGTCAGCATCATGTGGACTATGTAGTAAAAGTAGAAAGCATAGGAGACCCTAAAGGAATAGTTTCAGGAACTACAAAAATAACAAAGGATCCTGTGGGACTTAAAATAGCTAAAATGGCTTCACAAGTTATAAAGGCATCAGGACTAGTTAAGGATGGGTTCTCATTCCAAACTGGAGCTGGTGGAACATCTCTAGCAGTGGCAGCAGAATTAAAGGAAATCATGAAGAAGGAAGAAGTAGTAGGAAGCTTTGCAGCCGGCGGAGTTACTGGATATATTGTAGAAATGCTAGAAGAAGGTTTATTTAGAAATATATTTGATGTACAGTGCTTTGATTTAAAAGCAGTAGATTCTTATAAAAATAATCCAAAGCATCAAGGCATGTCCGCATCTATGTATGGAAATCCTCATAATAAAGGATGTGTAGCTAACAATCTAGATGTTATGATTTTAGGTGCTACAGAAATAGACACTGATTTCAACGTTAATGTTACTACAGGTTCTGATGGAATCATAATGGGAGGTTCTGGTGGACATAGTGACACAGCAGCAGGTGCAAAACTTGCCATAGTAGTTACAAACCTAATGAAAGCAAGACTTCCAATAATAAAAGATAGAGTAACTACTGTAACTACCCCAGGAGAAAGCATAGATGTAATTGTAACAGAAAGAGGTATAGCAGTAAATCCAAATAGAAAAGACTTAATGGAAAAATTACAAAATACAAATTTACCAGTGATGACTATAGAAGAATTAAAGGATATGGCAGAAAAAATCACAGGAAAACCAAATGCTATAGAACTTACAGACGAAGTGGTGGCTGTGGTTGAATACAGAGATGGTACTGTAATAGATGTGGTTAGAAAACCAGTAATTTAATAATTCAATAAAGTAAAAAGTGCTAGTTAATAAACTTAATATCAAAGCTAGCACTTTTTTATTATTTAAATAAGGATAAAATATATTGTAATTTAGTTTGAGTTAAGGAAAATATTTTACAAATTAGTATTTAGATCTAATAGTTAAGTTATCTATTTCTAATAAATCAATGTTATAATTGTTATATAAATTTTTATTTACAACTAGATTTATTTATGGAGTTGAATTGTATGAAAGAAATTGTATTTGTAACAAGTAATAAAGGAAAAATTGCATCAGCTAAAGAGAACTTGAAAGAAGAGAGTTGTATAAAAAAATTTGGCATATGGAATAGGGGAAAAAATATTTAGGGGGCTTCAAAAAAATCTAAGGAAGAATTAAAGATTCAGAATGAAAATATTATTTCAAGTTATATAAAACGCATGTGCTGTAGTGATATGAAAAATGTAGAGGGGTTTTTTACAAGTAATGTACTTCACAAAACTATAGCAGAGGAATTTGAAAATTGGGATAGGGATAGTAAAGACATAAAAAGTATTTCAGAGTTTCCTAATGTTCCTCTTATAGTAATAGCAAGGGATAGTAAGATAGCAGTGGATAGCTGGATTAAGTATCAGATTCCAGAGAAAGAAGCTGTATTATATGAAGCTCAGTGGCGTGATTTGCAAATAGAGTTATCAAAGCTTTCAAATAAGGGAAAGCTAGTAATTGCGGAAAATAGTGAGCATGAAGTTTACATAGATAGACCAGATATAGTGATTGAATGTTTAAAAGCACTAATATAATTTAAAAAATTTAATTAAAAAATAAGGGTGATTTTATATGTACGACTTAAAACTATCAAAAATAAATTTAAGAAAAGAAGAAGAAAGAAAAGAAGTGGAAGAGTTTTTAAACAGTTTTGGTTTAATTCTGGATAAAGATGTGGATTATACTATAGTTTTAAGAAATAATGTGGATAAAATAGTGGCTACTTGTTCTAAGGCTAAAAATGTGTTTAAGTGTTTTGCTGTATCTCCTGATTTACAGGGGGAAGGGGTTACATCTACACTTATAACCAATTTAATAGATAAGTCTTTTGAACAGGGGATTTATCACAATTTTATATTTACTAAGCCTAAAAATATAGATATATTTTCATCACTAAATTTTAATACAGTTACAAAGGTAGATGAAGTAGCTTTATTAGAAAGAGGCATATATGATATAAAAGGTACACTTAAAAACATAATTAAGAAATATGATATAGATGTGAATAAAAAAAGATCTGCTATCGTTATGAATTGCAATCCTTTTACAAAGGGACATAGATATTTAATAGAAAAAGCAGCTATGGAAAGTGAAGAAGTTTTAGTTTTTATAGTGGAAGAAGATAAATCACTTTTCCCTTTTAAAGAAAGATACGGATTGGTTAAAAAGGGAGTGGAAGATTTAAAGAATGTAAAAGTCATACCCGGAACGGAGTATATAATATCTTCAGCTACATTTCCTTCATATTTTTTAAGAAAAGAAGATGAAAGACTAAAAGGATTTACAAAGCTAGATGCAAATATATTTGGAGAATACTTTTGTAAGGAGTTAAATATAAACAACAGATTTGTAGGAGAAGAACCTTATTGCAATGTAACTAGAGCCTATAATGCTACATTAAAAGAGGTACTAATTAATTATGGTGTAGAAGTTACAGAAATTAAGAGAAAAGAATTTAGTGGTGAGGCTATAAGTGCATCTAGGGTTAGGGAGTTTATAAAGGAAGATAAAATAGAAGAATTGAAAAATTTAATACCTGAAGTTACCTTTGAATTTTTAAATACGGAAAAAGGAAAGGAGATAATGGAGAAGATAAAGAAAAGTAATTCTCCACATTAGACATATGTATAGTGCAGAAGATATATTAGATGCTAGGGAAAAAAGAGTAGATAGGCAGAAACAAATATTAGATAAATATTTAAATACATTGATAGTAGTAAGAGCTAATTACCCAGGGCTTAATAAGGATAATACATTAACTAGGGAAATAGTAAATGTATTAAAAAATGAATTAATAAAAGTTTTTAATGTGGGAAGTTTATATGATTGTACAAATATAAAATCTCAGGAAACAGCCATAATAGAAAAAAGCAGCGAGAATATATTATTTAAACAATTAGAATTCACTCCAGAAGGGCCTATATTTTTTATGGTAGTTAATAAAAATATTGTAGACGTAAAAAAGCTGTGCATAACTATAGAAGAAAAGCACCCATTGGGAAGATTTGTGGATATAGATGTGTATAATGAAAAAGGTCAGGGGATAAGTAGGAGAGAATTGGGGTTATCTAGTAGGAAGTGCTTTATATGTAATGAGGATGCTCACCTATGCGTAAGAAGTAGAAGGCACAGCCAAAAGGAGATAGTTGATTTTATAGAGAAAAGCTTTGAGGAATATATAAAAAAACATATGGAGAATAGGCATGAATAAAGAAAACTATAGAGAACAATACAATCATAAAGATAAAATTTATACTGTAGCTAGTTTGGCGGTAAAGGCTATGCTCTATGAGGTAAGTGCTTTCCCTAAACCCGGTCTTGTAACTCCTGTGAGTAACGGAGCTCACAAAGATATGAATTATTTTACTTTTATAGATAGCACCTGTGCTCTTATGGAAACCATGATCAAGTTTAGTGAAATTGGATTTAGTTCTAAAGGCGAAAAAGAGATTTTTAAAGAGGCAAGGGACATAGGTAAAATAGGGGACAAGCATATGCTTCAAAGCACTAATGGGGTAAATACTCATAAGGGTATGATATTTTTAATGGGCTTATCTTGTATAGCAGCTTTAAAGACTATGTACGAGAAAAAGAATTTTGATGAAATAGAGAATACTATAAAAAGAATGACTAAAGGAATAGTAAGGGAAGATTTAGAAGAAGCTATGGATGGAAAAGATGAAAATAGCCTTACTTATGGAGAATTTCTATATAAAAACTATGGTATTAAGGGAATACGTGGAGAAGTAGAAAAGGGAATACCTATAGTTTTTGAGCATTCTTTAAAAATATATGAAGAAAACAATGATTTAGATACAAATGACAGATTAGTGCACACTTTAATTGGTATAATGAGTTGTTGTGAGGATACTAATGTAATACATAGGCACAATATAGAGGTTTTAAAAGAAGTTCAAAATAAAGCGAAATACATAATGAAAATCGGTGGAATGCAAACTAAAAATGGACGAAAAGCTGTAAAGGACTTAAATGATGAATTTATAAGCAGAAACATAAGCCCTGGTGGTTGTGCGGATTTATTGGCAGTAACAGTGTTTTTTCATAACGTTAAAAAGCTACTTTTTTAGTGGACCAGAATTAGTGGGCTAGAGACAATTGACAATTGACAAAGGACAGTTGACAGTTAGTAAGAAGTTATAGTGGAGAATTGAAAGTTGAGAATGGAGAGTTAATAATTAATAATTAATAATTAATAATTAAGGTGAATTTTTCTCCATTGCATTATGAAAAATTTTAGAATTAAAAAAGACAAATAACATAATTTCATAACGTGAAATTATGTTATTTGTCTTTTTTGCCTTAACTCAAATCTTTTATTGGCGGCAGCCAGGGGAAATATCAAATATTAAATATCAAATAATGTTGAAATTCCTATGGAATTTCTTAAATTAGAATTTGTGGAGGAAGTAAGAATTAAGTAAGAGGTAAAAAGTAAGAAGTAAGAGTTAAGGGAGATTTTCCTCCACTATGTTCTGGAAAATCTTTAATTAAATAAAATGTAATAGTAAAACAAGCTATAAGGTAAAAAGTTGAGCACTTAAAAAGTTTTTTTGGCGTAGCCTGTTGATTTATAATGAAAAATTTATCCAGAGACTTACCTGCCGTAACACTCACACTTCTAACAAAGTGGGAGATAACGGCAGCTACGTCCTGGATAACGATCTCTAACCTTCAGTTGGAGTAAAAACTCCATCTGAAGGTTAGAGCTCTGTTTATTATAGAAGATGGTTGGGTTAACCTACTTTTGTGAAAATTTAAAATAAAATTGAATTTTAATTACTATTTTATTTTAATAAGTATCATATAACTTTTCGAAAGGTTCCGCCTAAAAGATTATAAACGCTTTTTTATTTATAAATTAAAGATTTTCTGAATAAAATGAAGAAAATCCACATT
>NZ_CABDWS010000023.1 GCF_901447495.1 Haloimpatiens lingqiaonensis | reverse complement strand
TATGGCAACTACTTTTAATTTATCTATAGTACCATTTCTAAATACTTTATTTTTTACAATGGTTTTTATTATATGTTTATGAATTTCTTTTAATCCATCTAAATCAAAATCACTTAAGGAGCGCCTAACGGCATCAATGCGTGGCATTTTAGTTTTTTTAGGTATTACTTTTTTAAACTTGCCTTTTTTAAGCCAATGTTCTAATCTATTGAAACTTCTTATCTGAAGCATAAATCCAAATAACACCACGAAGGTAATTGTTGAAATTTTTACATCAGATTTTATTCTTTTATCTTTTAAGTTATTGATTTTTTCACCTATATCGTATACCTTATTAATATAAGTAAGTAATTGTTTTAAATAACTTTTACTCATTTTATCAGCATCCTTTTTAAGTTGGTTTCTAGTAAAAACTATTATAAAAAGGATGCTTTTATTATGCAAATTTTTTCTCTAAAATTTCCAGCAAAAATCAGAATTTATGGTTTTTAACCTAACCCTCAATCATTCATTATAAATCAGCGGGCTCACGCCCCAAAAATTTTTAAGTGCTAAACTTCTGACAAAATAAAATCCGCAATAATGAACTCTATGGATATAATTTTGATAGAGATAAAAACGCACTAATTATTATCGAAGAAGAAGCAGAAGTTGTAAGACTAATATTTAATTTAGCTTTAGAGCACGGCTTTAGAGTTATAGCTAATAAGTTGAAAGAGTTGGAGATTAAAAATAGAAAAGGTAAGTATTTTTCTCAACACACACTTGTTAATATGCTGCGAAATAGAAAATATGCTGGATATAATGTAAGAGGGAGATATGATAGTATAAATCTTTTTGGCAACCAGCGATATGTCATGAAAAAGCGTGATGAATGGATAGAGGTGCCAAATGAACGTATAGAGGCAATTATATCTGAAGAACTATATAATAAAGTACAGGAGTCAATAGAATTAAGATGTCTGCATGGCAATCGTGGAAAAAACATAAGTAAAACAGATCTAGCCGGTAAATTAAAATGTGGTCGATGCGGAGCATCTTTTATTCTGGCGGCAGACAAAAGGCTTACAAATCCAAAATTTCACAGCTACTATATTTGTGCGCATAAAAAATCGAGAGGAAAAGAGTATTGTAATGCCGAGAACATAAAAAAATCTAGTTTTGATGATTTTATTGAAAAACAAAGGACTATTATATATCCGCAAACAGGTGAGTTAAGTATTAATCTACAGATTAAACAGCTAAAGTCACAAATAAATAATATAGACGAGACTAATATTTATAAAACGCTGAAAACTTGCGAAGAAGAATTAAAAGATTTGCAAAAACAAGCAGAATTTTTAATAAATAATATGCTTACAAATATGACAGAAACTACTCAAAAGATTTTTAAAAGCAAAATGGAAGAAATTGAAAATAAGATTAAAGAAAAAGAAAAGGAAATAGAAAATAATCAGAATATACTATTGGATAAGGAAAGATATGTAAGACAATTAAATAGTAAAATCAAGGAATTAGAAAAACAAAAAGAAACTACACGAAAAGAGCTTTCAAGGGAAGAGTATCTAAAAAAGGTAGATTATTTTTTAATAAATAGTAAGGAGGACATCCAAGTTGTCCTTAAATAAAAATAAACTGTTATGGTGCTAATAACATCATAACAGTTTTTTATTTGCTTTAAAAAATGGCTCTATATCTACGTTTAAAGCACACATCCTATGGTATCTTCGTTGTCCATTCCTCACAATTCCAAACCTCTGTAACCACATCCCTATAAAATTCTGGTTCGTGGCAAACCATAAGTATTGTGCCTTTGTATTCTTTTAAAGCCCTTTTAAGCTCGTCTTTAGCTTCCACGTCTAAATGGTTGGTAGGCTCATCCAGTATCAATATATTTGTTTCCTTATTTATAAGCTTACATAGTCTTACCTTAGCTTTTTCTCCTCCAGATAAAACCACTATTTGACTTTCTATATGCTCTGTAGTAAGTCCGCATTTTGCTAAAGCTGCTCTTACCTCATATTGAGTAAATCCAGGGAACTCATGCCAAACCTCTTCTATGCAGGTATTATAATTCCCTTCTTTTTCTTCTTGCTGGAAGTAACCTATTAACTGATAATCTCCTAGTTCAATTTCCCCTGAAAGTGGTTTAATTTCTCCCATTAAACTTCTAAGAAGAGTGGTTTTACCGATACCATTAGCTCCCACAAGGGCTATTTTCTGACCTCTCTCCATGCTTATATTTAAAGGTTTTGAAAGAGGTTCTCCATATCCTATCACCAAATCTTTAGTTTCAAAAATCATTTTTCCTGAAGTTCTTCCTTGTTTAAAGTTAAATTCTGGCTTTACCTTTTCCTTTGGAAGTTCTATAATATCCATTTTGTCAAGCTTCTTCTGTCTTGATTTTGCCATATTTGTGGTAGCAACTCTAGCCTTATTTCTAGCTATAAAGTCCTTAAGGCCTTTTATTTCCTGTTGCTGTCTTTCATATGCTGCTTCCATTTGCTTTATCTTTGCTTCTCTTTGTTCCATAAAGGTGTTGTAGTCTCCTACATATCTTTCTAGCTTTCTATTATCCACATGATAAATTAAATTTATAACACTGTTTAAAAACGGAATATCATGGGATATAAGTATAAATGCATTTTCATAATTTTGAAGATATCTCTTAAGCCATTCTATATGTTGCTCATCCAAATAGTTAGTAGGCTCGTCCAAAAGAAGTATATCTGGATTTTCTAAAAGTAGCTTTGCTAAAAGCACCTTTGTTCTCTGTCCGCCACTCAGCTCAGCTACGTCTTTATCCAGTCCTACATCTCTAAGTCCAAGACCACCTGCTACTTCCTCTATTTTAGCATCTATAACATAGAATCCATTGTTATCCAAAAGATCTTGAATAGTCCCCATATCCTCTAAAAGTCTGGTAAGTTCATCCTCTGAGGCATCAGCCATCTTTTCTGTTATATCCATCATTTCCTTCTCTAGATCAAAAAGATATTGAAAGCTTTGTCTAAGTATGTCTCTTATGGTATTTCCCTTTTGAAGCACTACATGCTGATCCATGTAGCCAACTCTAACTCTATTTGCCCACTCTACAGTCCCCTCATCCGGTGCTATCTTTCCAGTTATTATATTCATAAAGGTAGATTTTCCTTCGCCGTTAGCTCCGATTAAACCTACATGTTCTCCCTTTAAAAGTCTAAAAGATACATCTTCAAATATGGCTCTAGCTCCAAAGCCGTGATTTACGTTTTTTACTGTTAAAATACTCATCTCTTTTCTCCTCTTCTGTATTTTGTTTTTCTAGCTCTGATTTTTAATCTTCTCTGCTATTTCATTTAAATACTCCCATCTTTCCATTAGCTCTAAAATTTCACTTTCAAGCTCTTCCTTTTTAGCTAATAACTCTTGAAGTAATGTATAATCAGTAGCAGTTGAATTTATTTTTTCTTCAATTTCTGAAAGATTTTTTTCTACTCCCTCTATAACCTCATCTATTTTTTCATATTCTCTTTGCTCCTTATAAGAGAATTTTATTTTAGAGGGCTTATTGCTATTTTTCAAATTACTATTTTCACTTTTTTCATCTTCACTTTTCTTATATTTTCCTGCATTTTGATTATCTTTAGGTAGTTTCTGTTGTATATCATCTTCTACACATGAACTTTGCTGTGTTTTTTCTAGAAAATCCACATAGTCTGAATAATTTCCTGTATGCTCTAAAACATCACCATTTCCCCTAAAAGCAAGTATTTTATTTGCAATTTTATCTAAAAAGTATCTATCGTGGGAAACTGTAACCACTGCCCCTTCAAAATTTTCAATATAATTTTCTAGTACATTTAATGTATCAATGTCCAAATCATTGGTAGGCTCATCTAAAAATAGCACATTAGGTGCATACATTAAAACCCTTAAAAGTTGAAGCCTTCTCTTTTCCCCACCAGATAACTTGCCTATAGGAGCATATTGTATATCTCCTGGAAACAAAAATCTTTCCATCATTTGAGAGACACTTATAGAATGTCCATCTGCCGTTTTTATAAATTCTCCTGCTTCTCTTATATATTCTATGGCCCTAATATTTTCATCCATGTGAGTATATTCTTGAGAAAAATATCCTATTTGCACTGTTTCCCCCACATCTACTAGTCCATTATCAGCTTTTATATTTCCTGATAAAATATTTAAAAGAGTAGACTTACCAAGTCCATTGTTTCCTATTATACCTACTCTATCTTCTCCACTCAATATAAAACTAAAGTCTTTTATAATTTTTTTATCTCCAAAACTCTTATTTATTTCCTCTGCAATTATTACTTTCTTCCCAAGTCTAGTGCTGCCAACACATATGTCCATGTTTTCATCATCTACATAGCCCTCTTCTGCTACTAGTTCTTTAAATCTATCTACCCTAGCCTTTTGTTTAGTGCCTCTAGCTTTAACTCCCCTTCTTATCCATGCCAGTTCTCTTCTATATAAGTTTTGTCTCTTTTGCTCTAGAGACTTTTCTAGTTCTTGTCTTTCTACCTTGGCATTTAAATATAAGCTATAATTTCCTTCATAGCTATACAAATTCCCTCTATTTAATTCTAATATTCTATTAGTTACCCTGTCCAGAAAATATCTATCGTGGGTTATCATAATAAGGGAGCCCTTTCTACCATTTAAGTATTCTTCAAGCCATTTTATAGTTTCATTATCCAAATGGTTGGTAGGCTCATCTAATATCAAAAGGTCGCAGGGCCTAATAAGTGCTCCTGCCAGAGCTATTCTTTTTCTCTGTCCACCAGAAAGCTCTCCTACCTTTGCATTAAAATCGTTTATTCCAAGCTTTGTAAGAATTATCTTAGCATTACTTTCAAGGCTCCATGCATCAAGTGCATCTATCTTACTTGTAATATCCATAAGTTTACTTTGAAGATTTAAATTTTCAGGACTCTTCTCTATACTGTCCATTATTTCTTCATATTCCCTTAAGACTTTCATCACTGGAGAATCGCCCTTAAATATTTGCTGTATAACCGTTAAATCCTCCTGAAATTCCATGCTTTGATTTAAATATTCTATAATAAGCTTATTTTTCTTTATTAAGTTTCCCTCATCAAAATTTTCTACCCCTCCTATAATCTTAAGGAGAGTAGACTTTCCTGTACCATTTATCCCTATTAGTCCTATTTTTTCTCCCTCATTTATGCCAAGAGGCACATCCTTTAAAAGTACCTTCTCACCATAGCTCTTACTTATATTTTCTAATGTTATTAAATTCATTTTATCTTCCTTTCTATATATACGAATCCACAATTTCTAATACTTAATTTCCAAATAATTTTATTATTTTAATTATAGATTTTATTTAGATTCTATATTCTAGTTTTATTAATAAGACTAGATTTAGTATATCCATTTATATAACTGCCTAAAATTCGCAAAATTATAAGAGAAACTTTCTTATTTAGTCCACTATATTTTTTTACATACATAATACATTATATCTTATTTAAA
Source organism: Haloimpatiens lingqiaonensis (assembly GCF_901447495.1). Lineage (GTDB taxonomy): Bacteria > Bacillota > Clostridia > Clostridiales > Clostridiaceae > Haloimpatiens > Haloimpatiens lingqiaonensis. The sequence continues at coordinate 35,623 of NZ_CABDWS010000023.1, read as the reverse complement.
CTGTAAATTCAGTAAAAAATAATCCCATATTATAAAAATAGGGCTGCTATACTAATCACTCAGTATAGCAGCTCATAATAAATATAGATAAAATAAATCTATATTTAGCTCTAAATTACTTCAATATACAATTATTTCACGGCAGATATATAATACATCTCATCATTGTCAATGCACTTGTTTATTTTAAAATAATCTTTCATAATTTCACAGGTAATCTCTGCCTTAGGAAGTATATGTTCTTTTACAGCTTCCTTTGAAGCATGCACCCTGTTTATGTCTTCCTTGCTTTGAGAATGACAAATTATTATCTTACCATTTTCCTTCATAAGCTTTCTTAAATGACTAAAAAGCTTTTTCTTATCTTTAAAATGTGGATATGCAGAATAAATGAATACATAATCAAAATCTTTTTCTTCATTAAATTCTACTATATCTTCTGCATAAAATTTTACTCTATCATCCTTATATTTACTTTTGGCAACCTGTATCATATTTTCTGACAAATCTACACCATGAATTTCCTTAGGCTTTGTGTCCATTAAATATTTTATAAGCACACCTGTACCTGTTCCCACATCAAGAATTTTAGAATCTTTTTTAACTTCACTTATATCTATTATATAGTTTATTTTATTTTTATCATGGTGACACATATCATCCCATTTAAATGCCACTTGGTTAAAAAACTCCCTATCATTCATCATGCAGTTACTTTTTCCCCTTTCTCTAGTGCCTTTACCACTACAGGAATTAATATTAATTGTATAATTATGCCTATAAATCCTTTTACAAAAGTTCCCATTAAAAATGCTTTAAATACAAAATTATTTCCCTTAGCAATAAGTAGTATATAATTCATTATACCAGATATGAAGCGTCCACCCAACATAGATAATACCAATGCAAACATTATATTTAATCTTTTTTCCTTATATAAATATCCTGATAAAAATCCATAAGCTGCAAGTTCACATGCCATAGAAATACCTGTTGGAAATAATGGTGGCATTCCTGTTAAAAATGAATTTAAAAGTGGTGTTATAAATCCTACTACAATTCCATACTTCCACCCAAGTATCATTCCACATAATAAAACTGGTATATGCATAGGCAAAAATACTGGTCCTGCCATGCCTACCATGTGAAAAAAGTAAGGTAAAATTAACCCTATTGCTATAAAAATAGCTGCCTTAATCATGTTATTAGTTTTACTGTTCATTTTATTAATACCCCCTAATAATATAATTTCTATAAACAGAGCTCTTAGCTTCAGATGGAGTTTTTACTCCAACTGAAGGTTAGAGATCGTTATCCAGGGACGTAGCTGCCGTTATCTCCCACTTTGTTAGAAGTGGGAGTGTTACGGCAGGTAGTCATCGGATAAAAAAATAAAAAGGTAGAGAAAAATCTCTACCTTCGTGGTAACATAATATATTCGCATAATTTCATTTAATTATTAAATTTTATTTAATGCTTGGGCTTTATATAAGTAATGTTATAAATGATTCGTTCACCTATAACTCTATTATATGTTTGCCTCAAACAATATAAATTATAGCATATATATTCTGAATTATCTACTAAAATTTCTATTCATTTAAAATTTCACTTTCTTGTTCCTGTACAAATTGATTAGTGTACAAGTTATAATAATATCCTTTTCTTCTCATAAGGCTTTCATGATTGCCCTGTTCTAATACTTTTCCGTTTTTTATAACTAGTATTCTATCTGCAGATACTATAGTAGACAATCTATGAGCTATTACAAAGCTGGTTCTTCCTTGTAACACTTTATCTATAGCCTTTTGTATTATTCTTTCTGTTTGCGTATCTATAGATGAAGTAGCTTCATCTAAAACAAATATAGATGGATTTGCAACTATAGCTCTAGCAAAGGATATAAGTTGTTTTTCTCCAGTGGACAACATTCCTCCACCTTCTCCAACTTCTGTATCATATGCCTTATCCATTTTCATTATAAAATCATGAGCATCCACTAGTTTAGCTGCTTCTACTATTTCTTCATCTGTAGCCTCTAATCTACCATATCTTATATTATCCTTTATGGTACCACTGAAAAGATGAGGACTTTGTAAAACATAGCCTAAATTAGCTTGAAGCCATCCAATAGATCTTTCCTTATAATTAACTCCATCTATTAAAATTTCTCCTTCTGTAGGCTCATAAAATCTACAAGCAAGATTCACTATAGTACTCTTTCCTGAACCTGTTTCACCAACTAAAGCTATGGTTTCTCCTGCTTTTATATCTAAGGTGAAGTTGTCCAAAACCTTTTGTCCATCCTTATAAGCAAAGGATACATTCTTAAAGGTTATATCTCCATGAACTTTTGGCCAATTTTCTCTTTTTGGATTATATTCGTCTCCATAAATTTCTTTAACTTTTTCAGAATCATATATATCTGATTCTGTTTCTATCATAGATAAAATTCTTTCTGCAGAAGCTTGAGCATGCTGAAGTTCTGCTATAGTAGATGCCAATTGGCTTACTGGTTCAAAAAATTCTATACTATAAGATATAAACATCATTAAAGTTCCATAACTCATAGTTTTTAGAAGAACTTCCTTACCACCAAACCAAAGGGATAACCCTGTTCCAATACTGCCTAATGTCAAAACAATAGGTAAGAAAAGGGCTGAGAATACTGCAGCTCTAACTGCTGAGTCTCTCATATTTCTTGTATCCAATTTAAATTCTGTTAAATTGTCTTCTTCTCTTACCAATGTTTTAGTGGTTTGAGCTCCCGTTATACATTCATTAAAATCTCCGGTTATACAAGAATTTATTTTTCTAACCTTTCTATAGGCATCTAATATCTTTTTTTCAAAATACATTCCTATTAAAAATAGCGGTGGAACCACTGATAAAGTTATTAGCGTAAGCTTCCAATTATGATAAAACATAACTCCTGCAAAGCCCATCATCATAACTATGGCCCATACCATATCTGTAAGTCCCCATGAAACTATTTCACTTAATCTATATATATCTGATGTCATTCTAGACATTATCCATCCTACAGGAGTTTTGTCATAATAGGAAAAAGATAATTCCTGCAATCGCTTAAAGCCGAGCTTTCTTATGTGATGAGCAAGTTTAGTTTCCACTGACCCAGATAAAGTTATTAAAAGTTTTACATTTATAGCTTGCACTCCTATAACTAATACATAAACCATTGAAAAATTCAAAAGACCTTTTATATTTCCTGTTACTACAAAATTATCTATAGCATATTTTGTAAGATAGGGAATTAAAACATCAATACCCGCTACAGCTAACATTACAAATCCTAAAATTATAAGTTGTTTTTTAAAGTCTGCTGCGTACTTTAAAAGTTTTTTCCAAAGTCCAAAATCAATTTTTTCATTTTTATTATTAAAATTTTCTTCTACATATGCGCTCAAAACTATGCACCTCCTTAGCTAACCTTACTGTCATTATGATAGTCAGCCTTTGATGAACTTTGTATTTCCCAAACACGCTTATATAATCCTTCTTGTTTAATAAGCTCTTCATGACTACCTATACTTGCTATTTTACCTTTATCCAATACTATTATTTTATCTGCTTCCTTTAGTGTAGATACACGGTGAGAAATTATCAATGTAGTAACTCCTCTACTTCTTTTTGACAAGGCTTTTCTTATAGCCCTATCTGTTTCTGTATCCACTGCACTTAGTGAATCATCAAATATCAATATAGGACTTTTGTTTATAACTGTTCTAGCAATGGCAACTCTTTGTCTTTGCCCTCCAGATAAGGTTACGCCCTTTTCTCCTACTAAAGTTTCATATCCTCTATCAAAACCCAATATTACATCATGTATAGCTGCAATATTAGCTGCCTCGAATATTTCCTTATCCACTGCTTCCCTTTTAGCAAGGCTTATATTATCTTTTATAGTTTTAGAAAACAAAAATGGTTCTTGAAGAACTATACCTATATTTTTTCTTATCCATTTTCTGTTAATATCTTTAAGCTCCACTCCATCAATCCTTATGGAACCTTTATTATAATCATACAACCTAGCTAATAAATGAACCAAAGATGATTTTCCTGAACCAGTTTTACCCATTATACCTATAGTTTCTCCAGTCTTTATATTAAATGACACACCATCTAATACTGGCACACCTTTTTCATACTCAAAATATACATCTTCAAATGATATATTTCCTTTTATTTCAGGTTTTGCAGCATCTAATGGGGTTTCTTCCTCTTTTTCAGATAAAACTTCGTTTATACGCTTTATAGATACAGTCATCTTACCTGCATCAGACAGTATTCTGCCAAGCTGTCTAACTGGCCATAATAACATTCCCTCGTAAGTTGTAAACACAAATAATGTACCTAATGTCATGTCACCTCTTGCTGTTAGATAAACACCAGCTATTAATACTGCTCCTGTTTGAAGCATACATAAAAAGTCCGAAATAGCCCAATAGTTTCCTCTTAATGCATACATTTTGTAGCTTAAATCTTTAAATTCTTCACTTTTAGCATTAAATTTATCCACCTCGTACTTTTGCCTTCCAAAGGCCCTTACAACCCTAACTCCAGATAAATTCTCTTGAAGTGCTGTGGTCATTTTAGCCTCAGATTCATCAGCATCTTGGAATAATTTTTTTATGCCATTAAAGAAAACAAAGGAATATGCAAATATTATAGGCACTGCTGCCATGGCTATAAGAGTCATTTTCACATTTAAGGAAAGCATCATTGTTATAGAAAAAATTAATACAAAAATAGCTCTTCCAATGTCAACTAATTGCATAGCCAAAAATCTTCTTACAGTATCTATATCTGAAGTACATCTTTGAATTAAGTCTCCTGTTTTGCATTTCACATGATAATCATAAGGTAAATGTTGAATGTGATCATATAAAGTTTCCCTCATATTCTTAGCTATATTTTCTGCTGCAGAAGCTGACCATTTACCCTTTAAAAATAAAAATATTCCTTTTATTAAAGTTATAATTATTAATAATAATGAGCAAATCCAAATATTTTGAACTAATATAGACTTACCACCTAAAAAATTTACAACCTTTACACCCAAAGCTGGAAGTTCCATAGGGTTTCCCCCTAATATAGAGTCTATGGTAGTTCTTATAACCAAAGGTGCTAAGGTAGAAAAGAATATTGCAAATCCAACACTTACTATTGCCCCAATATATTTAAGTCTATTACCTTTCATAAAATTCCACAAAAGTTTAGAATTTTTCATATAAAGTCCCCCTCTCTATTACATTTTCTAAAATAACTCACGTAAAAACTAATGGCTTCCTAAAACATTTACTAAGCAACTTTTTCATAACTGTACACCTCCATAATATATAAAAAACCGTAGAGATTTCTACGGCTTTAATATCTTAAATAAAAATATTAATATAGAATATAAAAGCCATAGGTCGCAATTAACCCATGGCAGTATAATTTCAAGAAAACTTACTACAAACTAATAATAGTAATAAACATAAAATCACACTATATTCCAAAGGCCGCGTACAGTATTAAATTTAATTACATATGCATTGCCATTAAAACTTATATTTATTTTATTAATCAATTCCACGACCTCCTTTTCAAAATTTCTTTTTTATTAATTTTCATAATATTTAGTATAAACCAATTATATATTATTTTCAAGTAATATTTTCAAAAAACCTAAAAAAATGCTAACTTAATTTTTTTATACAGCTATTTGTATATCCAATATCATATTATTTGTATATATATTCTCCAATATATAGGTTATACATCATCCTCAATAGATTCATTTTTATTTCTCCCCTTTTTCTTTCGCGTTTCTTTGTCATTATCCATTCTTTCTATACCCATGGCTGCAAGTTGTTTGTTAGTATTTTTTATTTTACTCATATCTTCCACTCCTATTCTATATATTTCATATTTATACTTCCAAATATTAAAATTTTTATACATAAAAATCATACATACAACACCCCTTTAATATGTTAAAATAGTATTAACTTTTTAGAAAGTAAAATATAATTTAAATAAAGTTTTCATTATTCCATAATATAAAAAGGGAGAAAAAACATGTGCAAAACTAAAAAATATGAAGTAGTAATACTTTTAACTAATACAGGCACATTTCTATCCAAGGTTATAAAGCAATATACTAATGAACCTTATACTCATGTTTCCATAGGCTTTGATATTGAATTAAACGAAATATATAGTTTTGGCAGGATATTTCCTCATAACCCCTTAATAGGAGGTTTTATAGTTGAAGATAGATACAAAGGATTATATTCTATATTTACCAATGTAAATTGTGCAGTTTATACTTTAGAAGTGGACAGGCTTCAATATGAAAAAATGAAGGAAATTATAAACAAATTTCATAATGACAAACATAAATATAAATATAATTTTCTAGGCCTATTTGCAGTGGCTTGCAATATACCCTTTAAGAGAGAAAATGCCTATTTTTGCTCCCAATTTGCAGCAACTGTGCTAGAAGGAAGTAATATAAAAATATTTAATAAGAAATGCGAACTAGTAACTCCTAGTGACTTTAGGACTTGTAAACACTTAAAACTAATTTATAGTGGAAATTTAATGAATTATAACTCAAAACTTACACATATAAACACTGAAACTTTAGTACCCTATACTATAATAAAATAATAAAATAATAAATATCAAATATTAAATAAGGGGCTCATAATATTTTTTAGGCGGAGCCTTTCGAAAAGTTATAGTATACTTGTTAAAATAAAGCAGTAACTAAAATTCAATTTATTTTGCCGTAAGGCAATTGTTTGTATAAATCTTATTTGTAGAGGGGAAAAGGTAAGAAGTAATAGTTAAGGATAATAGTTAAGGATAAAACTCAAGGAGTTTTTTATAATTAATTTGTGAATAAATAAAAGTTAATAGTTCTTTAAAAATTCAGCTTTGCTGAATTTTTAAAGAACTATTGCTTAAAGGGCTACTAAGTCATCAGACCGATAGGGGCAAAAATAGCTATGCTTTGACTTAACCCATAAAACCGTAATAACCTTAATAAATAATTTCAAATTGCATTTTTATTTTAAGTTTTAACTAAAAATAGATTATTCCAACCACTTTATCCGATGACTACCTGCCGTAACACTCCCACTTCTAACAAAGTGGGAGATAACGGCAGCTACGTCCCTGGATAAAGATCTCTAACCTTCAGTTGGAGTAAAAACTCCATCTGAAGGTTAGAGATCTGTTTATATAATAAGTCTTTTATTATAAATCAGCAGGCTACGCCAAAAGAACTTTTTAAGTGCTCAACTTCTTACTTTTTGCCGTATAGCTTGTTTTACTATTACATTTTATTTAATTAAAAATTTTCCAGAACATAGTGGAGGAAAATCCTCACTCACTCTTACTTCTTACTTTTCACCTCTTACTTAATTCTCAATTGTCACTTCGTACTTCCTCCACAAATTATAATTTAAGAAATTCCATAGAAATTTCAACATTATTTGATATTTAATATTTAATATTTGATATTTCTATATTTTCCCTGGCTACCGCCAATAAAAGATTTTTTAAGCACTTAAAAGAAAAGGTATAACCACTTCATTTAATGAATCAGTTATACCTTTTCCCACTATACTATTGCTTATATTCAATTAAAGATTTTCCGTAACGAAGTGGAGGAAAATCATCCTTTAGTAGGCTATCTCTTACCCACGAAGCAAGCATTCTGTAACTGAAAAAGCTGCCTTTAATGGAGTGATAAAATTGAAATTTTGGACTATTGAACTAGCTTTAGAACTTCTTTGTTTTGAAATTTAAAGCCCCGTTAAGAAGCCTTCATTGCTTGAGTGAGGTACGAGCGAGTTTGAAGGCTTTAGGGGATTTAAATTTCAAAACATTTAGAAGTTCTTAGCGTACTGTTCACAGTCCAAAATTTCAATTTTATCACGGAATTAAAGGCAGCTTTTTCCTACGGCACTTACTTCACAATATATATTTAATAGTTATTTTTTATTGTTTTTCAATCCATATACTGCCCCTAACATTCCAGCCTTGTTACCGCAGCTAGCAACCTTTAACATTAAGTTTTTATTAAAGGAAGGCATTATCATATTATTCAGATGTTCTTTAATTAGATCTGTAATTAAATTTCCCTGAGCCGATACCCCTCCACCTATTATAATAAGGGAAGGATTAAATATGTGTACGAGACTTTTTAGTCCTAATGCAACATTATAAGTCCATTGATTAACTATGTCTTTATATATCTTTTCTCCATTATTAGCTCTTTCAAATATTATTTTTCCATTTAATTTTTCTATTGTTCCTGCCTTTTCTTGTGCAAATTTTACTAAAGCTGATGTAGATGCATATCTTTCATAGCAACCCCTATGTCCGCAATTGCATTCCATACCATTAGGATACAAATTCATATGTCCAAATTCTCCTGCTGAATAACTACTTCCTGTAAACACATCTCCATTTAATACTATGGCTCCACCTATGCCTGTACCTAATGTAAGACATAAGAAGTTTTTCTCACCTTTTGCGGCTCCTGCCCACATTTCTCCTAAGGCTGCGCAGTTTACATCATTATCCACATAGCAAGGATATGAAAATTCCTTTTCTATAATTTCTTTTAGCTTTACACCTGTCCAACCAGGTATTGCATCTGTTGCAAATATAATTTCCCCTGCTACCCTATCCACTTGTCCTGCAGTACTTATGCCTATACCATCTATATCTTCGCCGTGTTCCTTTAGTAGAAATCTTATTATATCCTTTACCTTTTCTATTAAGCAATTTGCTCCTTTGGATGCCTCTGTATCCATATTATAAAGAGCTAGCACATTGCCATTATCTTCTACTATCCCGTATTTTATTCCTGTTCCACCTATATCCACAGCTAAATATTTCACCCTTTGTTCCTCCTATTTATTGTTTATTTCATCAACAAACTTTTTAGTTATCAATTGTGGACGAGTAATAGCTCCTCCTGTAACCACTGCTAAAGCTCCTAGCTCCAAACATTTTTTTGCTTTTTCTGGTGTGTCTACTTTTCCTTCTGAAATTACAGGTATTTTTACATTATCTAAAACCTGTCTTAGAAATTCAAAATCATTATCTTGTATATCCATTCCCTCAGTATATTCAGTATATCCATGCATAGTAGTCCCCACAAAATCAAAGCCATATGCTTCTGCTAATTTTGCTTCTTCTAGATCAGATATGTCCGCCATTAATAATTGATTTGGATATTTACTTTTTATTTCTTTTACAAATTCACAAAGCTTCTTTCCATCTGGTCTTTCCCTTTTAGTAGCATCTATTGCAATTATGTGAACTCCTTCTTCACACAATTCATCCACTTCTTTCATGGTAGGCGTTATATAAACAGAACATTCTCCATAATTTCTCTTAATTATTCCTATTATAGGTAAATCCACTTGGCCCTTTATAGCTTTTATGTCCTCTACAGTATTTGCCCTTATGCCCACTGCGCCTCCAATTTTAGCTGCAAGAGCCATTTTGGACATTATAAAAGAACTATGAAGTGGCTCATCTTCTAATGCTTGGCAAGATACTATCAAACCGCCTTTTATTTTATCCATTAAATCTTCTTTCATCATAATCATCTCCTAAATATAACACTTATACAAAGTCATAAAATTATCTCACTAAATAGCTATCTTGAATATAATTTTTCTTATATCCTCAGAATCTTTTACTTTTATACCTGTCATATGTACATCCTCTGGATAGCACAATACAAAAGTTCCCTCTTTTATAGTCACTTCCCCTTCACTATCACCTTTTAAAATATAAGCATCGTCATTTTCATTATAATCTTTTTCTATTTCCATATTTTTAAAATTAGAATATAATAATTTTTCTTGTCCATTTAACATATAGTGTACATCAATATATTTCTTATGAGATTCCCAAAAACCTTTTTCTAAATCTTTAGTTTGATATTCTGCAACTACATAATAAAGATTATCTCCATCCACTTTATGAACACCTTTTTCATCCTTAGAAAAATCGTGTTCTTTCATAAATTTCAATGCCTTACTTATATTGCTTTCAGCCTCACCATAAAGTTCCATATTATTAATTCTATCAATTATCATAGCATAGCCTCTCCCTCTATAATCTTTAATATACGCACTATTATTGCTTTTCATAATTAAAATAATAAAGCATATTTTAATAAAATACTTTTGTATTAAGCCAAAATACAAACTTATGTTACATTTGAAATTAGCCAGAAAGCATATACACTTAAGTACTATGCTTTACTGGCAATTTAATCTAAAATATTTATATTAACTCTACTTTACTACTTATCCCCATATATAGTTAAGTTATCTAAGTTTTTCTTTTCATCATCTTTAAATATTAAACTAAATATATATCCAAATAACATGCATGAAACTATGCTTATAACTGAATACATCCAGAATGTAACTGTTGTAAAGTATTTTGCCGCTACAGTTAATACTGCAGCCACTATAAATCCTGCCACAGCTCCCTTAGAGTTAGCCTTCTTTGTAAATATTCCAAGTCCAAAAAGACCTCCTACAACTCCAAGAACTAGTCCCATAAATCCATTGAACCAGCTATATGCAGATTTCAAATCAGAGTGAGCTAAAACTATAGAAACTACTATAGATACTATTCCAACTACTAAAGAAAGAATTTTAGCAAGCTTAGTTGCTTCATCATTGTTAACATCACCTTTTATTAACTTATGTATATCTAAAGTCCAGCTTGTAGCCACACTATTTAAACCTGTAGATAAAGTTGATTGGCCTGCTGCAAATACTCCAGCTAATAATAGTCCTGATATACCTGCTGGTAATTGACTAACTATATAACTTGCAAAAACTTGGTCCTCCGCTTTTGATATTAATAATGCTGGGTTTTGTTGATAAAATACATATAGTCCTGTTCCTATGAAGAAAAATACAGTTGCTATACCTATAGATAAAGCACCATTTAAATATGTCATCTTTTTCATTTCTCCAAGATCAGTAGTTGTTGTATATCTTTGAACCATATCTTGGCTTGATACATAAGATGAAAGCGTTGACAAACCTGCTCCTATAAGTACTATAAAGAAGCCCTCTTTAAATATATTTAAGTTAAGCATTTGTGATAAATGTAAGAACTTAGCATCCGCCACCCCTACTCTAACTACTTCACCTAATCCACCTTTAATTGTAAATGCCATATAAACTACTACAAATACGGCACCTAATGATAACACTACACCTTGTATAAAATCTGTCCATAATACTGATTTAATTCCGCCTACGTATGAATATACAATTGCTATAACACCCATAAGAACTATTAATAAATTTATGTTTATTTTTGTAACTATTGATAATGCCAATGCTGGTAAATACATGATTATAGACATTCTACCTACTTGGTAAATTATAAACATTATACTTCCTACTAATCTTAAACTTTTATTAAATCTTCTTTCTAAGTATTCATATGCTGTATCTAAATCAAGTTTCTTATAAACTGGTAAGAAATATTTTATAGTTAATGGAACAGCTATAAATATACCAAGCTGAGCCACCCAAGCTGACCAGTCTGTTTTAAATGAACGTCCAGCTAAAGCTAAATAAGAAATGGGACTTAGCATTGTTGCAAATAAACTAACGGCTGCAACCCACCATGGAATTGTTCCATCACCTTTAAAATATTCTTTGCCTTTCATTTCTTTTTTAGCTACTCTAACACCTACATACAGTACAAATAAAAGATATACAACTAAAACTATATAATCCAACATTTGAAATGATGCCTTCATGAATAACCCTCCATTATATTTAATTATTTTATTAGAGAAGATTATATAACTTCATAAGCTATTATATAATCCTCTCAAAACTGTAAATATCTGATGATTAATAAATTTAGATTTAATGCAAAACTTAAATTTTTATTTTTTTATCTATATATTACAAATTTTAATTATAGGTACTTTGCAGATAATTCTTTTGCAAACTTAATTCCTTCTTCATTTAATTTCTTCATAGGTTGTCTACAATATCCTGCATCCACACCCTTATCCTTTAATATTTCCTTAATAGTTTGATATAAACCATTGCTTAATATTCCTTCAATTAAGTCATTAGTAACGTGTTGTACCTGGTAAGCTTTTTCTATTTCACCTTTTCTACCTAATTCAAAGATTTCTTTTGCTCTTTTACCGTTTACATTAAATGTACTTCCTATAGCTCCATCTACACCTGAAACTACTGCTGGTAAAAGCATTTCATCAAATCCAGAGAATATTAATTTATTTGGGAAAGCCTTTCTTAATCTTTCTAATAAATAGAAGTCTGCTGCTGTAAACTTAACTCCTATTACTTTTTCATTTTCAAATAACTCAGCAAATTGATTTAGTGTTATGTTAACTCCTGTTAAGAATGGTATTGAGTATATTATCATATTGTTTCCAGTTTCTCTTATGATTGTATCATAATAATTTTTTATTTCGCTAAAGTCAAATTTATAGTAAAAAGGTGTTACTGCTGATAGTGAATCATATCCTAGAGCTGTAGCAAACTTTCCAAGTTCAACTGCTTCTTTTAAGTTTATAGATCCTACTTGTGCAATTAATTTAACCTGATCTTTGGCCTCATCCTTGACAATTTCGAATATTCTTTTCTTTTCTTCAGTAGAAAGCATGAAGTTTTCTCCTGTACTTCCTCCAACGTAAAGACCATCTATTCCACATACATCAATATTGTGACGAACTAGCTGTCTAAGTCCCTCTTCTTTAATGTTTCCGTTTTCATCATATGGTACTAATAGTGCTGAAAAAATTCCTTTCATCTCAAGTCCTCCTCTAAATTTAAAATTATTGTATAATGCGCTTTCGTGTGTTTTGTTCTCGTGAACATTATTTGTTAAAAAAAATTATAACTTTTTTAAAATAGATACATTTTTTTGCTCATAGACTAAATTTTCTAAAGCATTGAAGTTTTGTTATCCTTTACATCAAGCCTTTGAAAATTCTTAATATTTTTATTTTCTAAGAATATTATATATGTTCTCGTGAACATTTTCAAGTGTAAATATTAATTTTTTAAATTTTTTTATATACTTTTATTTTATAAAAATTATATACTTTTATAGCTCCCTTCCACAACACCCTTTATTCTTGTAACTATAGACTAAATCATAAATTTATTAAGTTTTTAGTCTTCCCTATAATGCGATCCTACACTTTCATTTCTATCTATCATGGCCTTTAGCACCACTATTGCAGTATTAATATAATTATTAGCTATAAATGCTTTTTTACAATGCTTATTTTGTGATACATATGTGTACAAGTTAAATTTATCCTCTATATTATTAATAGTTCCTACTGCATTTTCTAAGGACTTCCTATTCCTTATTATGCTAGCATTTCTATACATAATCTCTCTTATTTCATTTATAACCCAATCTGGCTCTATGGTTGATTCTTGTTTATTACTAAAATGGAATACTTCATTAATATCATTATAGACTTTTTCATCAACAGTTTTTTCCTCTATATATTTTATAGCCTCTTTTCCTGCTATTTTACCAAATACCATAGCATTAACCGTAGACAAGCCTCCAATTCTATCTGCACCGTGTACCCCTCCAGTTACTTCACCTGCAGCATATATGCCTTTTATAGCCGTTTGGGCCTTTTCATTTATTTCTATACCACCGTTGGCTGCATGGGCAAAAGGAAGTATTATTATCTTATTTTCATTTAAAGCATTTTTATCCTTTAGCCACATAAAATAATTATATATAAGAGTATCTTTTATATTAAGTATATCCTTTGGATAATAAAAACCCACACCTTGGCAGCTTTTTAGATATTCCTTAAACATAGTTATATCCACATATTTGGAATTTAATTTGCATGTAAATGGGCCATGAGTGGATCTTTCTTTTAATATAGCCTTTTCATTTAAATTTTCATCTAAATTATCCTGGAAAATATCTTCTCCCTTTGAATTTTCTAATTTTATATAACTAAAAACTCTTTCATTAAATATAGTTTTATAATTTGGTTCTATATGTGCTGGAATGAATTGAATAAATTCCATATTAGTGAGTTTACATCCCACCTCTAATGCTTGGATATGTGCATTCAACGCCATATCTTCTGTGCTAAGGTTGTATTTATATATATTCGTAAACCCTCCACTGGCTATTATAAGTGCTTTAGCAGAAATTTGTACATATTCTTCTGAATCACTTATAAATATTGCTGAAGAAAAAGCCTCCTCTTCATCCTTCAATATTTTAATTAAACTAGTATTCTCAACAATACTTACATTTTCTAATGATTTTAATTTATCAAAGGCTTTAATAGCTGTCTTAAAATCAAATCCATACCATTTTCTTGGCTTTTTATCAAAACAAGGTGTTACAGTTTCTCCACTTATAGGTCTTCTAAATTGAATCCCTAAATCCATAAATTCTTTTATGTCTTTTTCAGCATTATCTATTAAGGTTTTTACCATTTTTTTATTGGGAATGTGGCATCCCACTTCCATTATGGCATTGACAAAGTCCTCTTTATCTTTTTCATCCTCTGCCACTACCATTCCAAGCCCCCAGGTTCCTGGATAAAAACTGGCTCCAGAGCAAAACCTACCACTGCTCACTACTGTAACACTTTTTCCTGCTTTAGCCACTTGTATAGCTGAACTTATACCTGCAATTCCAGCTCCAACAACTAATACATCGGTTTTCATATGTTCTTTTATTTTCATGTTTTCCTCCTCTTTAGTTTATTTTATATTTTTAAAAAAGACTTTCTCTAACTATTATTTTACTTTCCATAATATGAGAAGCTTCTTTAAAATTCATATCCTTATATAATTTCTCAAACATAAACTTCCCTGCCAAATATCCCTCTTCGTAAGGTTGTTCCACCACTGTAGCCAGCACTTTTTTTTCTAGTATTAAAATTTTCATATCATCTGACATACCATTACCTACAATTTTCATGGGAATGTTGTATCTATATCCTATATATTTCACTATATCTGTTAAAAATCTAGTAGCATATATTGATTTTACTTCTTTTGTCATGTGTTTTTCCAATATATCATCTAAATCATTCATTAAGTGCTCTGAATACACAGGACCTATCATAGGATTATTTTTTTCTTCTGACATTCTACTTAAAAAACCATCCATGTATAGCTTAGAGGAAATCCTATCATCTACCGTATCTAAAACCAAAACCTTAGACTTCTCTTCTAGGGTATTTATAAGTATTTCCGCTGCAATTCTACCGGATTTAAAATAATTAGGTCCTACATGAAATATAGATTGATCTATATTAATATCCAGTGTTGTAAAAACTATATTAGGATTTTGATTTCTTACTTCTTTCACCTTTTCTTTTAGCAAAGGAATTATTATTATCCCCTGTACATCTTCATTTACTGCAGCTTTTAACTGCTCTAGCTGCTTTTCTGGGGTTTCAATATCTGTTTTTATTATATTTATATTAAACCCATAAAATTTAAATTCCTTTTCAGCGCTCTTAAGTCCTCTTTCTATTTCTTCTGTATAATATTTATTTTTTGATTTTATTATAAAAGCATATACATTTTTTTTCTTCTTACTGGCTAAGGAACTACTTATTGGATTCTTTTTATATCCCAATTCTTTAGCAAGTTCTATAATCTTTTCTTTTGTTTCAGGTTTTATATTTTCACTGCCATTTAAAGCCCTAGCCACAGTAGTTCTTGAAACATTTAAAATTTTGGCTATATCTTCTTGTTTTATCATATTAACTACCACCATTGTATTATTTTTAAATTTCTTTAATTTTAAGCAAATTATAGCATGTTAAAAACTTCAGTGTCAAACAACCTAATTTAGTTTATCCCTTCCACTAAAATAGCTTCTGCAAATTAAATTACATTTGTAATGAAATGTTAATTTACAGAAGCTCCTATTTTATTTATTCCTCTTGAAAGCTCTCTATATTTCCTTCTATATCCAAATATACATTTCTAAGCTTTTCAAGCTGCTCTTTGCTTGCCTGCCAATATTCTCTTTTATTATACTCTAGCATCCACTCCACTATGGTCATATATGCATATGAATTGTTTTCCTTCAATCTTTTCCTTAATTTTTCATCTTCAATATACTTTTCATATAAATCATTGTATATCCACTGTTCCACACCATTAGTAGTGGCTGCTAGCCCTAATATATTTTCAAACCTCTCAGCTATTTTTTGAACTCCATGGTATTTATGCTCTAACATACCATCAATCCATTTAGGATTTAAAACTCTAGTTCTTATACCCCTATTTATGGATTTATCTACTGTTTCAGTTTCTAACCTTTCTCCCGTAGTATCACTTATATACATAGCAGGTTTTTTCCCCTTAACCATTTCAACAGATTTAGAAAGTCCACCGAAAAATTCATAATAGTGGTCTAAATCAGTAACTTCATATTCATGATTACTTCTTACTTGCGATACCACATCCACAGTTTTTAAGTTACTTCTATACAGTCCATCTATTTCCTTACCTCTAAAATTATTGCTATATACATATTTCAAACTATCTATAAAGTTTTTACCTATATCCTCTTCTTCCTCCCAAGCCTTTGTTTCTAATAGCTTAGTGACTCCTGTACCATACTCCGCTTCTTTAGGTCCAAATATTCTAGATATAGAAAGTTCTTTTGCAATTTCCTCACTGGTTCCATTTTTTATAATTTTATCATATATAATTTGAGAATTCTTTTTAAAATAATTTTCTTCAAAAGTTTCATCTAAATTATATATATGGGCAAATATATCATTCAAATCCTTCAGTAAATTAGGGAACATATCCCTAAAGAATCCACACATGTTTATTACCACATCTATTCTAGGCCTTCCCAATTCTTCAATAGGTATTATTTCATAGTCACTTTCAAAGGAACTTGCAGTTTTAACAGGCTTAACTCCTAAATAATACAGTATTTGCCCTATAGTTTCCCCTCCGGTTCTAGAGGTTTCAAGTCCCCATAATATTACTGCAGTACTAGATGGATACTTTCCATTTTGCTTGTAGTATAATTCTATGGTATTTTTAGCTATGCTAGCTCCCCTTTTATAAGCTGTTTCTGTAGGTACTAATGTTGGATCAAATTGATATAAATTATAACCTGAAGGCAATATATCAGGATTTCTAATTATATCTCCTGCCAGTGATGCTTTTAAATATTTTCCTTGCATAGCCTTAATTAAACCTTCTATCTCAAAGTTTTTAACTATATTTAAACTAAGCTCTTTTCCATATTCTATAGATTTTTTCATATCCTCTATACAAGTTTTTTCATAATGTTTTTCACCACTATTTATAAAACTTAAGTCACCATATTTCTTGAAATTCTCCATAATCCACTGCACCTCACTATCCAGTGAAGCTAAAATTTCTGCAGAATTTTCTTCTATTAATTTATCATAATCCAAGTATCTATTCTCACATACAATTCTCCTTATACACTTTATATCACCTCTATCATATCTAAGAATAAACTTAATATAATTAAAAGCCTCGTCTTCATTATATCCTTCACCAAATACATGTAAGCCCTTTGGTATTAGGGAACGATTCATCCTATAAAGTTCCCTCTCCAACTCCTCTAAGTCTTCAAAATTCATATTCACCTCTTTAGCTTTTTCTCTAATATTTTCTAACACTTGGCTACATCTTTTTGGATCTAATCTTTCACATTGGTGGTATTCCTCAATGGATTTTTGAAGCCATAAATATTCCTCATAAAGTTCTCCTTCCATAAAAGCTGGCGGACTATAACTTACCATTACTGCATGGCTTCTTCTTTTAGCTATCACAGCCTCTGCTGGATTTCCTATGAAATATAGATACAAATGGGGAATATCATAAAGTAGCATATCAGGGAAACACTCCCCAGACATGCCACATTCTTTTCCCTTTAAAAATTCTATTGTGCCATGAGTTCCCACATGTATAACTACATCTGCCTTAAATTCTTCTTTAATCCATTTATAAAATCCTATATATTGATGGTGCGGAAGCATGGATTTATCGTGATATACTTTATCTGTATTTTCATGGATTCCCCTAGAAGGCTGTAATCCTATAAAAACATTGTCATTTACTATTCCTGGTATCAAAAAATTATTATCCAAAGTCATCACATTACCAGGTATCTTTCCCCACTGCTTAATCATATCTAAATAAAAATTCCTGCCCTTAATATTTTTCTTATATTTTTCACAGCTATATTTTATCATGTTGTGAATATTTTCTTCCGAAACCCATCTTCCAGAGTTAACTATCTTACCACAAAATTTATTCATCAATTCTTCACTGTTTAAGCTTTCAGTATTATATCCTTCATTTTTTAAGGCCTCTAATATCTTTTCTATAGACTTAAATGTATCTAAAAAAGCCCCTCCAAATAAATTATCTTCTCCCGGTGGATAATTGTAGCATACTATAGCTACTCTTTTATCTTTATTAGGCTTTTCTCTAAGCTTAAGCCATCCCTTTATTTTACCTATAAGTTTTTCAACTCTTTCTTCTATAATATTCAGTTCATTTAATTCTATTTTAAATTCCTCATCTAATCCATTAGATTTCATTGCCCCTATGGGATAAGTTTCTATAGCTCCGTCTAATTCAGGCAACATTACAGAAATTAAAAATTCTGAAGAACTTACTCCCTGAGCACTTTCCATCCATTCTTCCTCTGTTTTTTTAGTCATAAAAAATGGATGAATCATAGGAGCTTCTATTTTTTCAAGAGTTTCTACGGCCTTCTTGGCATCTCCTCCCATAGGACCTGCTCCTAATCTGAAGGACATAAAATTTAATATTAAATCCACCTTTTTACCACAGGCATCCTCCAGCATATTTCTAAGTTTATTCCCATCCATTTTTAAAACACTAGAAAAAGCTATTGGTACCACATTTGCAAACTCTTTTATTCTACGGCATATTTCTCCAACGCAGTCAGATGTTTTACTAGGGTAACTGTGACCATAAAATATTAAAGCAACAGTAGGTCTTTCTTTATCAAAACCATATTTTTTCATATATTCCTTATAACTATTGAAAAACTCCATAGTTTCTGGATTACATATACTTATGTCTTCTCTTTTTACTGGTTCTAAAGGCTTAGGAATTCCTTTATAATTTCCATAATCCCTAAGTATTAAATATAATAAATTCTTCATATCTTCAAACCCGGCATTATTCCAATATCTTCCTATGTGTATATAATTCTTCATATGATTTAGTTTTCCAACGGGCATGATTTTTCCCATTTTTTCTGCCATGTTTATCATTTTATCCATAGCTTTTGCATCGGGATTTTTGCTTTCACCCTTCTTTTTATTCATACTCATATCCTTTGAAGTTAAACTTCCCAGCTTCAAATATTCCCTACCTTGTCTGCCTATAATAACTACTTGTGCTTTTGAATTTTCTAGAGAATCATAAGTTGTCTTAACAATTTTATCTGGTGCACCCATCAAGTCTATTATACACATATCCGCTTCTTGTATATGGCACATCATACTTTCTAATCTATCATCTTTCAAGCCCCTTGATACATAATATAAATTCAAATCCAATATATTATCATAACTTTTATTAATATATTCACAGGCCTTTATAATTTCCCCAAAAACACTGGTAGAAACTGATACCACTGTAATCTTCAAATTCATCCCCTCTTTCTATACAAATTTATAAAATAACACTAATTACTTCTTGATTAAAGTAAAAATCAGCTACAGATATATGATTTCCTGTAGCTGATTTTTTAATAATTACGTCAAGCTAAAATTCATATTTTCAAAAACTTCTTTAAAGGAGTTTTATCATTCATTATCAATTCTCAAATTTCAACTCCAGATAGTCATTAATTCTAATTTTTAAATTTTTACTTTATAAACAGAGCTCTTAGCTTCAGATGGAGTTTTTTACTCCAACTGAAGGTTAGAGATCGTTATCCAGGGACGTAGCTGCCGTTATCTCCTACTTTGTTAGAAGTGGGAGTGTTACGGCAGGTAAGTCTCTGGATAAATGCGAAAATTAAATTATTTAACTAAAAACCCTTATTGGATATATAACTGGCTTTTTAGTGTTAATATCTTCATTTATCTCAGCTTCTACTCTAAATACCTGTTTAAGCATTTCATCATTTATAATATCATAAGGAGTTCCCTTACAATGCAACTCTCCATTTTTAATAACAATAAGTTCGTGAGAGTATTTAGCTGCCTCATTTATATCATGAAGTACCATGACTATTGTTATTTTTTCCTCTTCATTTAAACTTTTAATAAGATCTAAAAGTTCTAATTGGTGACTTATGTCTAAATAAGTAGTGGGCTCATCTAAAAGAAGAATCTTTGGTTTTTGAGCTATAGCCATAGCTATCCATGCTCTTTGCCTTTCTCCCCCTGACAGTGTAGCTACTTTTCTATCTTTTATATTATCAAGTCCTGTTCTTTTTATAGCCCAATCTATTATTCCTTCATCTTCATCTGTAAATCCTGAAAAAATCTTTTTATGAGCATGTCTTCCATAGGCAACTAAATCTCTTATACAAATATCCTCAGGACATCCATTATTCTGAGATAAAATAGCCATATTCTTTGCCAAGGTCTTAGATTTTAATTTATATATATTCTCACCATTTAATAAAACATTTCCCGCCTTTGGCTTTAAATTTCTACTCATAACCCTAAGCAGCGTAGTCTTTCCACACCCATTAGGTCCTATTATGGATACTATTTTCCCCTGTTCTATGTTTAAATTTATTCCTTTTAATACTTCCTTTTCACCATAATTAACCCTTATGTTTTCTACAGTTAAAATATCCATTTTATCACCCATTTATCACCCATAATAATATTTTATATTTCTACGACTGTTTTCTAAGTAAATATAAAAAGAATGGTGCTCCTAAAAGTGCCATTATTATACCTACAGGTATTTCCACCGGTGCAAAAATAGTTCTTCCAAAAGTATCACAAAACACAACTACAGCTGCACCTAAAAACGCTGAACCTGGAAGCAAATATTTGTAATCACTACCTATTATAAGCCTAGTGGTATGAGGTATTATAAGCCCTACAAATCCTAAAAGTCCAACTACAGACACTGCACTAGCTGCTAACATAGCTGCTATAGCCGTTATTTCTAATCTGACTAATTCTACATTTAGGCCCAATCCTCTTGCAGTATCATCGCCTAATACCAATATGTTTAGCCTTTCGGACATAATAATAGCAAGCACTAAGCCTACCATAGTATAAGGCAAAATAGTATATACTTGAGGCCAACTTCTTGCAGATAATCCTCCATTCATGAACATTATAGCTCCATGCACTCTGTCGCTAAAAAACACCATAAGCGCAGATATGCCTGCACCTAATATGGCTGAAACTGCTACTCCAGCCAATACAACTCTCATAGGTTGTATTCCACCTTTCCAGGCAAGTATATATATCATCATAGCTGCACCCATGGCACCTACAAATGCAACTGGTGGTACTAAATATTGATATTGAGGAAAAATTATTAGTATAATCATGCCTGCAAGACCAGCTCCTGAGGATATGCCTATTATTCCAGGGTCTGCTAGGGGATTCCTCATTACCCCCTGCAGCATTGCCCCAGAAAGGGCCAAGTTAATTCCAACCAACACTCCTACAATAGTTCTCGGAATTCTAACATTCCATATAACAAGGCCTTGTGGAGTTAAATTATTGGGGTGTTTTAATATGGTAAATATATCTTTTATAGATATTTCCATACTACCATACACATTACTTATAAAAAATGCACTTATAGCTAATATAATAAATACTATTATCACAGTTATTTTGTAAAAATTCCTATTACTTTTTTTACAGTTTTTTATATTATTTATCATTTAACTCACCGTATATTTCTGGATATACGCCTTTAGCCATAAATTCTATTGCATCTACAAATTTATCTCCTGCATTGTATAAAAAGTATCTTTGTGGTAGATATACTATTTTATTATTTTTAACTGCTTTTAAATTCTTCCATACAGGATCCTTTCCAAGCTGCTTTTCTATTACTTCTTTTGCATTTTTATCAGATTTCACCATACTAGTTACCAATATAACATCTGGATCTTCTTTTACAATTTCTTCTATACTAAATGGAATAGATTCTCCTCCCATTCCTTCTCCTTTTTTCCCTGCAGCTATATTGTTTAATTTCAATATTTTTGCCACATTACCAGCTATACTATTTTCAAGCTTTACTGATATATCTTTAGAAGTAGCATATAAAATAACTACTTTTTTTGATTTTTCTGGAAGTTTATCTTCTATATCCTTTCTATCTTTAGTCATTTTAGCTATAATATCTTCAGCTTTATCTTCATGACCAGCTATTCTTCCTACAACTTTTAAATTTTCTATTACATCATCATAGGTTCTCATATTTAAAGCTAAAACTGGTATATTACTCTGTTTTAAGGCAGGTACTAATTTGTTTTGAAGACCAAATTGAGCAATTACTAAATCCGGCTTAAGAGATATTAATTTTTCCACATCTGGATTATAAACTTGTCCTATTTTAGGAAGTTTTTCTGTGCCCTTTGGCGCTGGACTTCCTCCAGATAAATCAGCAGTACAAATAGACTCTCCTCCTACTGCATATAAAAGTCCTAAAAATGTTCCTGAGGTTGCTGCTATTTTTTTTGGTTTTTCTTTTAGAGTAACTTCATTTCCCATTACATCCTTTATGGTAACTGGATAACCCTTACCTTCTGACATGGTTAATTTACCCATGGAACCCATACCTTTATCCTTCATATCTCCCATGGAACCCGAGTCTTTTCCCTTCATTTCACTCTTCATGCCTTGAAACATAGCGGATTTGTTTTTAGTATCCATTTTTCCTTTTGACTTTGCTCCACATCCAGTTAATGCCATAGATATGACCATTGCTAGTGCAAATATTTGTTTACTCTTCATTATTAATCTCCCCTTTTTTTGAATTCCCCTTATATAAATTCTCTACCCTAATAAACAAATTGTATTCTAATAATTGTTTTACTTCATTTAATGCTATCTTCATGAATTGTAAAAATTGCATATAAATACCTAAGGCAACCTAATTACAGATACCTGACGTTTAATATTGCACAACATTTACTAAATAATCTTCTAAATATATTGATTTTGTTTTTATAAGATATTTTTTGAAAAATAGAAACAAGCCTCATAAGAGAGGCTTGTTTCAAAGATGTGGTTAATGTATGGGCATAAAAAAACGCCTTTATGGAAGGCGTAAAAAACAATATTATTCATACAATAAACTCTAAGAAATCTCTCCCTCCGAAAGATTAAAACATAACTTTAAAGGCAGGTATCCTGACTTAGAATCATTTTACTCCCTTCTCTTCCCAAAGCACTTGCTTCAGTGAGTTACAAGGTTTCATCCTCCTTACAGTAGCGGGGGCTGTAGTGGACTTTCACCACTTTCCCTTTTCATTTCTTTTAAAGAAACACCTTAAAAGTATCTATTCAATTTTAATTTAAAATATTATAAATACATTTACTAATTTATACATGAATTTATAATATTAAGTTTACATCCATTTTTTATTTAACTTACAATATTATTGTACTATTATGAAAATACTTTTGCAAGTAATATTTTATTATTTTAAAACAATGAATTAATTATTACAAAACCTCTCCAGTCCAAATAATGAACCAGAGAGGTTTTTATTTTAATATCCTAGTAGTTTTCACAAAGTACTTCGAAATAAGCCTTTGGATGAATACATGCAGGACATACCTCTGGAGCTTCTTCTCCTTCAAATATGTATCCACAGTTATTGCATTTCCAAAGTTGTACCTTATCTTTCTTAAATACCATGTCTTTTTCTATGTTTTCTACTAATTTATTATATCTAGCTTCATGATGCTTCTCTACTTCAGCAATTCTTTCAAAAGCTACTGCTATTTCTTCAAATCCTTCTTCTCTTGCTACTTTAGCAAATTCAGGATACAATTCTGACCATTCCTCATTTTCTCCAGAAGCTGCTGCCTTTAAATTATCTTTAGTATCCCCATATAAAGATACAGGATAAGTAGCATTAATTTCAATACCTTCTCCTTGCAAATCATTAAGTAAGAATTTGTAAAATCTCTTTGCGTGCTCTTTTTCATTTTCTGCAGTTTCCAAAAATATATTAGCTATTTGCACATATCCTTGTTTCTTAGCTGTACTTGAATAATAAGTATATCTGTTTCTAGCTTGTGATTCCCCTGCAAATGCCTTAAGTAAATTTTCTGCTGTTTTAGTTCCTTTTAATGATTTCATATTTAAACCCTCCTATAAATTATTTTTTATTACATATGATTATATATTATAACATAAAAACTAAATTTTCGTAACAAATAATCATTATGAATAAACAATTATTATATATTTTATTAAAAAACATCTATAAACAGAGCTCTTAGCTTCAGATGGAGTTTTTACTCCAACTGAAGGTTAGAGATCGTTATCCAGGGACGTAGCTGCCGTTATCTCCCACTTTGTTAGAAGTGGCAGTGTTACGGCAGGTAGTCATCGGATAAAATTGCTCTAATTGCTCATGTTTAAGTGAAAATTCTAGATAAAACTATAATTATCAAGGTTGATAAACTATTGAAGTAACTGCTATAACCTCTTCATCACCGTTATTATGAACATCTATATAAAGGTTAGAACTTTGTTCCTGTTCTTCTGTTACTAAATCACAATCTATAAGAAGTAAATCCCCTTCATTTAAACTAACCTCATCATGAAAAGTCCTAACTAAAATTTTGCCCTTTACACAATATAGTGCATAGCTTACTTTAGAAAAATTTTCTTTTCTAATTTCTTCTTTATGCATGTACAGTTCTCTAGACATATCTATTGCAATATTAATACTACTAATTTCGCCACTACAATCTTCCTTTAACATAAGATTGAAATCTCTTACCTTGCCAAAACTTTTAGTTTCCCATTGCCCACTAAAATTATACGGTTCAAAAGCTTTTAGTTCCCTTTCCCCATGACCTTTATGTTGAAGTTTAATATCTCCCTCTAAAGTCATGATCCACCTATTTACACCTTCTAAATATGTAAAATTTGATTCTTCCTGTTCCACTGTAGCAGAACTTAATCTCCATTTAAAATTTCTATCTTCATAGGAAGCATCTTTTGGATATATAAAAAGTTCTGTCGTAGTACCTCCCGACCAAGTAGAAGTCTTTTGGTGCTCCTTTTTTACCAATTTCAGCTTATAATCCATAAATTCACCGTTACATATTTGGTTTAAAGTTTAAATATAATTATCGTAACGGCTTCCCTCCCTTCGATCTTATTATATCAAATATGAATTTATATATTTAATTTTACCATTTCATAGATATATATGTAATAATTATTTTAAAAAATTATATAAAATATCCCTATATAGTCTAAAAATATGTTATCATTATCATAAAAAATATCTATATACATTGGAGGAGATAATTTGAGTACACATATAGGTGCAAAAGAAGGTCAAATTGCTGAAACTATATTACTACCAGGAGATCCACTAAGAGCTAAATACATAGCAGATACCTATTTAGAAGATGTTATTTGCTACAATGAGGTTCGTGGTATGTACGGATATACTGGTACATATAAAGGCAAAAGAATATCTGTTCAGGGAACTGGAATGGGAGTCCCATCCATATCTATATATGCAAATGAACTTATCAAAGATTATGGAGTTAAGAGATTAATAAGAGTAGGCACTTGCGGTGCAATTCAAGAAAATATTAAAGTTAGAGACGTTATCCTTGCTATGACATCCTGCACAACTTCAGGTATAAATAGAAGACGTTTTAATGGAATGGATTTCGCACCTGCTGCCAGCTTTAAACTGCTAAAAAAAGCCTATGACGTAGCTGAACAAAAGGGCATACCAGTTACAGT
Organism: Haloimpatiens lingqiaonensis; assembly: GCF_901447495.1. Classification (GTDB taxonomy): domain Bacteria; phylum Bacillota; class Clostridia; order Clostridiales; family Clostridiaceae; genus Haloimpatiens; species Haloimpatiens lingqiaonensis. The sequence continues at coordinate 9,575 of NZ_CABDWS010000023.1, read as the reverse complement.
AGGAAACATATTAACTAGTGATTTATTTTACGATGATATTCCAAATTCCTTTAAAATGTGGTCTGATTATGGAGTACTAGCTATAGAAATGGAAAGTACGGCACTTTACACTCTTGGAGCTAAATACGGAGTAGACACTCTTTCTATATTAACTGTAAGCGATAACATAATTACAGGTGAAGAGACTAATGCAGAGGAACGTCAAAAAACTTTCACAAAAATGATGGAAATAGCGCTAGAACTAGCTGAATAATAAAAAAAATGAAGGCTTTGAAAAGTATATATCTTTCCAAAGCCTTTATTTTTTATATACAACTTATACGAATAATTAATTATTCAACAACTATTACTTCTTACTTATCCACAAGTTAATTATAAAAAACTCCTTGAGTTTTATCCTTAACTCTTACTTCTTACTCTTTACTTTTTACTTATTTAAGCTTGTACATTATTATTCTTAACTTTTTTATTTGCAGCTACTAAAAATATAGCTAGTGCTGCTACTGCTACTGCTATTCCTACTGGATAAGCAATACTTGCAGCCATTTTGAATCCTTCTGGTGCAACTAATATATAAGTTATAGAAACTGCTGTCATAAATGTAGCAGGAACTGTTGCTATCCAGTGGAATTTGTTTTTAATTGCAAGATACATTGCTGAAGCCCAAAGCACTATCATGGCTAGAGTTTGATTTGACCATGCAAAATATCTCCATATTATATCGAAGTTTATTTTTGTTAATATAAATCCTATGATGAATAATGGTAAACTTATAGCTAATCTGTTTTTTATAGGTCCTTGTTTATATCCAATTACATCAGCTATTGTCAATCTAGCACTTCTGAAAGCTGTATCTCCAGAAGTAACTGGACAAGCAACAACTCCTAGTATGGCAAGAACTCCACCTACTTTTCCAAGTAAAGTATTAGATATTATGTTAACTACATAAGGTGCTCCACCATTTTCTGCCATAGCTTTTCCTAATTCAGCTGTGCCGCCAAAGAAAGCCATCGCTGCTGCAGCCCATATTAAAGCTACAATTCCTTCTGCTATCATAGCACCGTAAAATATTTGTCTTCCTTGTTTTTCACTAGTTATACATCTAGCCATAAGTGGTGACTGAGTGGAGTGGAATCCTGAAATAGCTCCACAAGCTATGGTTATAAACATTAATGGCCAAATAGGAAGTCCCTTTGGATGCATATTAGTAAGAGCAATCTCTGGAATATGATATCCTTTAAATATTATACCTGCACTAACTCCAATAGCCATTATCAAAAGAACTATACCAAATATAGGATATACTTTTCCTATAACCTTATCAATTGGAACTAATGTAGCAATTATGTAATATGCAAAAATAACATATATCCAAAAAGTTTTATCAAGAGACTTTGGTGTCAATCCTGCAAGTAATCCTGCTGGACCTGTTATAAATACTACACCTACAAGTACAAGCACTATTACTGAAAAAACTCTCATGAAATTCTTAAATCCGCCACCTAGATAGTGTCCTACTACTTCTGGTATACTTGCACCATCATGTCTTACTGACAACATTCCTGAAAAATAATCATGAACTCCTCCAGCAAAAATTGAACCAAGAACTATCCATAAAAATGCTGCTGGTCCCCATAATGCACCAGATATAGCACCAAATATAGGTCCAAGTCCTGCTATATTAAGAAATTGTATAAGAAAAATTTTCCATGAAGGCATTGGAACAAAATCCACACCATCTTCTAGTCTTACAGCTGGAGTTTGTATATTTTCGTCAGCTCCAAAAGCTTTTTCAACTACCTTACTATAGATAAAATATCCTACTACTAAAGCCACAATAGATAATAAGAATGAAATCATAATTAGTCCTCCTTATTAATATTTTTTTAATAAATTTTTAATATCGTTTACAACTTAAGTATACAAAATTATCAGAATTCATTTAAACCTTTTCGCATGAAATGTAAAAAAAAGCACATAAAGTGCATTTATATGCCCATAATGTGCTTAAAGCTATTTATATTATTTCTACTAACTGGAATTTCTTTGTTTACACCTTCCAACTTAAGCATATATGTATTATTAAACCAAGGATTTATCTCCACTACCTTATCAATATTTATAAGAAAAGATCTATGGGTTCTAAAAAACATATTATCTGGAAGCTTCTCTGCTGCATGTGAAATACTTTGATTCATTATATATTCATTATCTTTAGTATAAATTATAGTTTCTCTTTCTTTTGCTTCACAATAACAAATATCTTTTACATTTATAACCACCATTTTATTTTCTTTCCAAAGAGTTATCTTATTATTTACATATGGCAAACTTTCGCTTAAAAAGTCCCGTTCTAATCTTTTCAAAGTATTTATTATTCTTTCCTTCGAATAGGGTTTTAATATGTAATCAAAGGCTTGTATTTCAAAAGCTTCCACCGCATGCTCTTTATAAGCTGTTATAAACACTATATCAACCCTTTTGCTAAAATTGTTTAATAACCTTGCCATTTCTATACCAGAAATTTTAGGCATGTTTATATCTAAAAATATAATGTCCGGCATATTTTTTTCTATAAACATCAATGCCTCTACTCCATCATCAAATTCTCCTAATATGTTTATCTTGCTATAATTATTTATAAAATATTTCAATTCCTCACGTGCAGGATATTCATCGTCTATTATTACACAATTCAAAATTATCACCTCTTATTCCTAACTATAAAACTAGTACTAGTACCTTTATCTTTTCTTTTTATTTTAAGTCCCTGTCCATAAAGTATTTTTAGCCTATTGTTTACATTAGAAATACCTATCTTATTTCCACTACATTTTCCCTCATAAACATTATTTATTATTTCTTCGGAAATACCAACTCCATCATCCTCAATACAAATTTCACATTCTTCTTGTGTTAAACTTTTAATATTTATCTTTACATTACCTCTTTTACCTGTAGGAAGAATTCCATGCTTTATAGAATTTTCTACTATGGGCTGTATTATTAGGCTTGGAATTTTAATATTTATATTATCATCTACATTATAAATAACATTTAATTTATCACCAAACCTAGCCTTTTCTATTTCTACATATGCTTTTACTTGCTCTAATTCCTTATGCATATCCACTAGTTCATCTCCTACTTCCAAATTATACCTTAAATAAGTAGAAAGACTTATAATTAGTTCTCTTGCTTTATCAGGATTAATCCTAACAAAAGATGATATGGTATTCAATGCATTAAATAAAAAATGTGGGTTAATTTGAGCCTGCAATGCCTTAATTTCAGCCTTATTAGCCATTTCTTTAAGTTTTCCAACCTTACTTATTTCAATTTGAGTAGAAATTATTTGAGATAACCCTTCCGCTAAATTTATATTTCTATAGGATACGCTGTTTTCCTTAGCATAATATATTTTTAAAGTACCTATTATTTTATCCCCTTCCTTCAAAGGTGCTATAACCGCTGATTTTAATGGGCAATTATTATGCTCACAATTTATCTCATATGCCTTATTTAAAACCATCATTTTTCCCTCATCAATTACATTTTTAGTTGCCTCTGTAAGTATACATGCTCCTTTAACATGATGATCTGAACCCATGCCTACATGAGACAAAATGCATTCCCTATCCGTTATGGATACTGCATCTGCTCCTATGGAGTTCTTAATAATATTACATATTCTATCATAAGAGTCCTCTCCAGTATCTCTAAAATAGGGCAAGGTTTTATTTGCTATTTGCAGTGCTAGCTTTGATTGGCTAGCAGCTATTTTTTCTTTCTCATTATATATATTTTGAATCAACAATATTACCATAGCAATACCTATAGCGTTGGCAAATAACATAGGTATATATATCTTTTGAACTATGGAAAAAGCCTGTGTAAAGGGCTTTGATATAATCAAAATCAAAATCATCTCTAAGCTCTCCATGGCCATAGCAGAAAAAAATCCATAAACCCACTTTTTTTCCCCTTCCTCTACGTTATTATATATAATCCCTCCTACTATACCAGAAATTATAGTTGCAATAGAACATGGTATTGCAGTTATACCCACAGGATATAGAGCAAGCCTATGAATACCTGCTATCAAAGCCCCTACTACTCCAACCACAGGCCCGCACATAATCCCTCCAGTCATTACCCCAATAATTCTGGTATTTGCCACGGCACCATTTATTTCTTTTCCTACATATGTACCTAGTATTCCAAAGCCTCCAAATATTAAAGATAATATTAATAAATCAAGCTTTGTAAAGGAATCCTTTTGCATTATTTTTTTAAAGCTATTTAGTTTAGAAACAATAAAAGCTATTACTATAATATATCCCAAGTTGTTTACTAAAGTTTTTAACAGTTCAATCATAATAAATTCATTCCTTTAAAATTTTATATGTTCTTAGAACAATTATAGTTTATTGTTTTATATTTGAAAAGTTCCATCTATATTATTTCATATATAATGTATATTTTATTTTTCCTATAGAAGGATTTTTAAACCTAAATGTATAATATATAATGTATACCTTACGTATTTGTAGAATGGAGGCTAATATGAAAAATTCTAATTTAAAACAAAATTTAAGAGAAAAAGTTTATGAAAATATACGAGACAGAATATTGTCTGGTTTCTATAAACCATCTGAAATATTATTGGAAACAACTATAGCCAAGGAATTCGAAGTGAGCAGAACTCCCGTAAGAGAAGCTATGACTATGTTATGCCAAGATAATCTGCTAGAAGCCATTCCTAAAAATGGATATATGATAAAAACCATAACTCATGTGGATATTTTAGAAATGTATTTTATTAGAATACTTCTAGAAGGCGCTGCCGCAGAACTAGCTGCAGTTAAAATCACCAAAGAACAAATAAAAAAGTTAGAAAATCTAGTTAAATATCCTGATTGCGATTGCATATGGGAATACAATAAAAAATTTCATACAATAATAGCAGAGGCCTCTGGAAATAAAAAACTAATTGAGTTAATTGACAAGCTTCTAGATGAAGGCAGACGTATAGTAATGATAGACCCTTATATGCATTTGCTTAAGGATACTGCTGTAGAAGATCACATTGCACTAATTGAAGCATTAAAAAATAAAGATGGCAAAAAAGCCAAAACAATAATGGAAACTCATTTAACCAATGCAAGAGAAAGAATTCATAATAGCATAATATAGTAAACTTTATTTTCAAAATCACATTCATATTTACATTTGTAAAAAATGGAGCTGTTGCATTAAGAAATTTATATACAATATATTGTTTTGCAAATTTAAAATTAGCACAATATATTATAGTATTTACTCTTAGTGCAGCAACCCCATTTCATTGTAATTTTGCTTTTCTATAAATTCATTTTTACTACTACCTTATTGTGAATTTGCTATTATTATCATTTTACTTCTTAGCTATTATTTATCTTCAAATTATAGTTAATCTATTTATTCTTTATTTTAATTTTTTATTTTATAACTGCGAAGGTTGAATTATTTGATATTTGTTATTTGTTATTTTAGTTTCTATCTTGCCTTCCATGTTGTTCCTTCTTTGGTATCTATAAGTTCTATGTTCATCTCTGAAAGCTTGTTTCTAATTTCATCTGCTTTAGCCCAGTCTTTATTTTTCCTAGCTTCATTTCTCTCAACTATTAGATGGTTTATATGTTCCTCATCTATATCTAGATTTTTTTCTTCTTTATAATTTAATAAATCTAATGCAAGTACCTTATCAAAATCCTTAACTAATATAATCTTTTCCCTATTAGTTAAATCTTGATGTTTTAAAACTTCATGAAGAGTTGTAAAAGCATTAGGTATATTTAAATCATCGCATATGCATGCTTTAAATTTATTATTGTATTCTTGTATATTTTCCTCATTTACTTCTTCCTCTTCATTCACTGACTTACCTATGTTAAATATTCTTTCTTTTAATTTTTTTAGTCCCTTGCTAGCCTCCTCTAAGCTTTGGAAACTAAATAAAAGCTGTTTTCTATATCTAGATTGAAGACAGAAATATCTATAATCTAAAGCATCAAAACCTTCTTCTATAAGTCTTGATAAAGTTAAGAAATCCCCACTAGATTTTGACATCTTTCCACTATCCAAAACTAAAAATTCACCGTGCATCCAGTAATTTACCCATTTATGTCCTAAAGCACCTTCTGACTGTGCTATTTCATTAGTATGATGTACTGGTATATGATCTATTCCGCCACAGTGTATATCCACTCTTTCTCCTAGGTATTTTATAGACATAGCAGAACACTCTAAATGCCACCCTGGAAAGCCCTTACCCCATGGAGAGTCCCATTGCATTATTTGATTAGTAAATTTAGAATTAGTAAACCAAAGTACGAAGTCCAAAGGATTCTTTTTGTGTACATCTACATCTACTCTACTACCAGCCTCTAGTTCATCTATACTTAAGTTTGCTAATTTAGTATAATCTTTAAATTTATCTATTTGATAATAAACATTGCCATTAGCTATATAAATATATTCTTTTTCTTCTAATTTTTTTATAAGATTTACCATATCATCTATATGTTCTGTAGCTCTGCAAGTAACATTTGGTCTTTTTATATTAAGCTTTTTACAATCATCAAAAAATGCATCCTCGTAAAATCTAGCTATTTCCCAAGGGCTTTTATTTTCACGTTTTGCTCCTAATGCCATTTTATCTTCACCTTCATCTGCATCAGATTGGAGATGACCTACATCTGTTATATTCATTACGTGTTTTACTTTATATCCTATATACTCTAAAGACTTTTTCAAAACATCCTCAAAAATATATGTCCTTAGATTTCCAATATGTGCATAGTTATAAACTGTTGGTCCACAAGTATACATACCAACTTTTCCTTCTTTTACAGGTATAAATTCTTCTTTTTTTCTGGTTAAGGTGTTGTAAACATAGAAATCCATAATGTCCCTCCTATAAATTGATTAAATAAAACAAAACCGCAGGATACATTCCTGCGGTGAAATCTCTAATAAAATTTTACCACAATGCCCCAAAAATTCAATAACTATTAATAAAATATTTTTGGTGTATACTTGCACTATTTTATATCTCATAGAAATTTTATATGACAGCTATACAACTCTTTCATTTTCATTAGTTTCCAACTTATCCTGATACATAACTAATTTTATCCAAAAATACTTTACTTCTTCTGGCAATTCATCTTTTATAGGTTTTAACTTCTCTGTGCCTACTTTATATATGGCTTTTTTAATTATCTCCATGTATTCTTTTGGCACAAATTCATTAATATCTAATTCCTTTCCTTCCATATAGCATTTAACTATGTGATCTTCTACCGTTCTCAATATAATATTTCTTTCCTTTGCAATATCCTCTAAACTTTTTCCCTGACAATACATATCATAAGTTATATAATGACTTGGAGTTTTAGCATTTTTATTTTCTTCATTTTTGATTTTTAAATTATCATCTACACTTCTTATAGGTTTTAAAAAGTTTCCTCTTTGGATGTTATTTTCCTCCACATAATCCTGTATGCCCTTTAAAAATCTCTCTCCATATCTTTCATACTTTATTTCTCCTACTCCACTTATACTTAAAAACTCTTCTTTATTAATAGGCATATACTCACTCATCTCTTTTAAAGAGCTATCTCCAAACACTATATATGGTGGAACTTTTTCTTCTTCTGATATCTGCTTTCTAATGGTTCTTAATAAGTTAAACAATTGATTATCCGCCTTAATAGCCTTTTTAACCTTTGCAACTTTCATTGTTACCCTAGCTTTGCTTTTTAAAACCTGCACTGCCTTTGCTGTTAATTTAACTACTGGATATCCATCATTGGTAAGTTTCAAATAACCGTCTGCTACTAATTTATTAATTACATTCATCAAATCCCTTTTACTATACTCCGGCATTATTCCATAGGTGGATAATTTGTTTAGTCCTGCAGATAAAAGCTTTTTATTCTGTGAACCTCTTAGTACATCAACCACCATACCACTGCCATATCTTTCCCTCATTCTATAAATGCAAGAAAATATTTTTTGAGCTTCTAATGTTATATCCCTAAATTCTCCTTCATCTAAACAGTTACCGCAATTTTCACATTCCTCATAATCCACTGTATCTCCAAAATACTCTAATATGTATTTTCTAAGGCATTTTGATGTATAGCAATAATCTACCATCTCTCTCAATTTTTCATACTCATATTCTTTTCTATATTGAGGTAAATCACTTTGTTCTATAAAAAAGCTTTGAAGCTGAACATCCCTTGCATTAAATAAAAGTATGCATTCACTTTTTCCGCCATCTCTGCCTGCACGTCCTGCTTCTTGATAATACGCTTCCAAATTTTTAGGCATGTTGTTGTGAATTACAAATTTAATATTATGTTTGTCAATACCCATACCGAAGGCATTAGTTGCCACCATTACATCTATATCATCATAAGCAAATCTATTTTGCCATTCTTCCCTTTCCCTATCGCTTAATCCTGCATGGTACAATCCTGCTTTTATTCCATGCTTTAATAAAAAATTATATATGCTTTCAGTTTCTCTTCTTGTAGCTGTATATATAATTCCAGTGTCTTCTTTGTGCCCTTCTATATATGATAATATATAGTTCTGATTATCTTCTCCCCTTAATACTGAAAAAAACAAGTTTTCTCTATCAAATCCAGTTACATAAACCTTGGGACAATTTAATTCTAAAAGTTTTACTATATCTTCCTTTACTTTCTCTGTAGCTGTTGCAGTGTATGCCCCTACCACAGGCCTTTTTGAAAACCCTTTTATAAAATCTCCTATTTTTTTATAGCTAGGTCTAAAGTCATGAGCCCATTGGGATATACAGTGAGCTTCATCTATGGCTACAAAAGATACTTCCACCTGGTTTAACATTCTACAAAACCCTTCTGACTCCAATCTTTCAGGAGCTATATAAACAAGCTTATAATCCCCTACGGATATGCCTTGAATTCTCTCCATATACTCCATTTCTGAAAGTGTACTATTTATATAAGTAGCTTCTATCCCCTGTTCTCTTAAACTGTCAACTTGATCCTTCATAAGAGAAATCAGTGGGGACACAACTATAGTAATTCCACTAAAAATAATAGCAGGAATTTGAAAACAAAGAGATTTTCCTGCTCCAGTAGGCATTATACCTACTACATCTCTCCCATTTACCACGCTATCAATAATTTCCTTCTGACCTTTTCTAAAATTGTCATATCCAAAATATTTTTTAAGAACCGCTTCCAAATTATACATTGATTATCTATGCTGCTACTCAAAATATGGTCAAATGTATCCATATTGAGATTATTACTGCTTCAATGTACTCTGCCTTGCCGAAGCTACTACAGTTTGTATAGCACTCCACAGTCGTTAATTCCCCAAATAGCCTTGGGTACACATATAAGTGCTTGTTTAATTAAGCTATCTTATATTCTTTTGCATTAGCTAAATTTATTGAAGCATTTAAATCTCTATCAATAGAAAGTCCACAACTGCATTTATAAACTCTATCAGATAGTTTTAAATCTTTTTTA
>NZ_CABDWS010000022.1 GCF_901447495.1 Haloimpatiens lingqiaonensis | reverse complement strand
TATGGCAACTACTTTTAATTTATCTATAGTACCATTTCTAAATACTTTATTTTTTACAATGGTTTTTATTATATGTTTATGAATTTCTTTTAATCCATCTAAATCAAAATCACTTAAGGAGCGCCTAACGGCATCAATGCGTGGCATTTTAGTTTTTTTAGGTATTACTTTTTTAAACTTGCCTTTTTTAAGCCAATGTTCTAATCTATTGAAACTTCTTATCTGAAGCATAAATCCAAATAACACCACGAAGGTAATTGTTGAAATTTTTACATCAGATTTTATTCTTTTATCTTTTAAGTTATTGATTTTTTCACCTATATCGTATACCTTATTAATATAAGTAAGTAATTGTTTTAAATAACTTTTACTCATTTTATCAGCATCCTTTTTAAGTTGGTTTCTTGTCAAAACTATTATAAAAAGGATGCTTTTATTATGCAAATTTTTTCTCTAAAATTTCCAGCAAAAATCAGAATTTATGGTTTTTAACCTAACCCTCAATCATTCATTATAAATCAGCGGGCTCACGCCCCAAAAATTTTTAAGTGCTAAACTTCTGTAAATGTATATGCTGTATTAGATTCCTATATTTGCTTACGCTGAAGTGGAGATTTTTCAATTAACATTTTAACCTTATTACTTAAATTTATAAACCCTGCTAGTTTTTTCAGATATAATCACTTCTACATTGTATCCTTTTTCTTTTAATTGCTCCTGAAGCAGTTCTCCAAACATTTTAAAAGCTGGCCATTCTGTTTCAAAATGCCCTACATCAATTATACTTATGCCCTCTTCTGTATAGTCACTGGCATCGTGATAGGTAGTATCCCCTGTTATTATGCACTGGGCACCTAATTTTTTAGCTATACCAAAAAAATCTTCTCCACTGCCATTGATCACTGCTATTTTATTTACTTTCCAGCTTTCATCTCCAGTATATCTTATAAAAGGTATGTGCAGCTTACTTTTCACCAATCTGCATAAATCTCCAATGGACATAGACTCATCCAATATGGTCAATCTACCAATACCTGTTTCATTGTCCCCAGGTTCCCTTTTGGAGTCTAATTCCATAGTTGAATAATTTTCAAAGCCTAATTTTTTCATAATCATAGTATTTAAGCCACCATATACAGCATCTAAATTTGTATGACTAGAATATAAATTTATATTGTTTTTAATTAATTCTATTATTTTCTTTCCCTGTAGTGTGCCACTGGTTATGGATGAAGGCTTATTAAAAATCAAAGGATGATGGGTTAAAATGAAATTACATCCCTTTTCTTTAGCTTCTTCTATAACTTTTAAAGTGCAATCTAAAGCTATTAATATTCCCTTAACTTCTTCTTCACTGTCACCTACCATAAGCCCTACATTATCATAACTAACTTTAAATTTTGATGGAGCATATTCCTCCATTATGTTTTCTATATCTCTAACCTTTAAACACATGAAATCAGCTCCTTTAATTCCTTTAGTTTATTGCTTATCTGCATTTTTCTTTTTCTAGCCAGCTCCGTATCATCCTTTATTGCATTTAATATTTTTTCGTTTTTATTAATCAAATGCATTAAAAAATCCTTCAATAGAGGATGCTTTTTCTCTATAAGTTTTTGTCCAACCTCATAATATATATCTTTTACCTTTATAGGCTTATTATTAAATCTAACTTTAATTATTTGATAATATTTTTCCTCTTCAAAACACAATTCTTCATCTAAAATTTCATACCCTCTTTGGTAAATGAACTCCCTTAAAACTTCCGGATTTTGAACTGGCTGAAGTACAGCATATTGAAGACTTTTAAATACTTCTTCTCTCTCTAAAATAATATCTCTTATGAGATTTCCTCCCATACCAGCTATAACTGCAACATTTGCCTCAGAAGGTTTTATGGTTGAAAAACCTCCCCCTAGCCTGCACTGTATTTCTTCTTTCAATCCCTCCATAGCTACATTAAACTTAGCTTTTTCCACAGGACCCTTATTTATGTCAGATGCTATAGCCCTTTGACAAATTCCTTTTTTCACTAAATATATTGGTATATATGCGTGATCTGTACCTACATCTACTAGAACTTCACATTTATCCACCATTGAAGCTATAACTTTTAATCTTGTACTTATATCCAATTTCATCATCCTATTCTAAAAATTTAGTATCAAAAGAGGAATTTTTACATTTCCGCTTTTAAAGAAAATCTACAAAACATCGCAATTATTCCTACAAGAAAACGCAATATTTTGTATTGAAAATGTAGTTATTCAATTTTCTCCATTATATAAACAGAGCTCTTAGCTTCAGATGGAGTTTTTACTCCAACTGAAGGTTAGAGATCGTTATCCAGGGACGTAGCTGCCGTTATCTCCCACTTTGTTAGAAGTGGGAGTGTTACGGCAGGTAGTCATCGGATAAATCCTTAATATTCTATAAAAATAATTAACTTAAATTTCACACATAAATAATATATTTTATTTATAGAATTATAAATTAGTACTCAATATTCTAAACTGCATTCCTAAAAAACCAATAGACACTATTAGTGCCATGTAAATATATATGAATGAAGACTTCTTATCATATTTAGCATGAAAATATGAAGCATAATACATACAAAATAATACTATCATATTTAAAGCTCCATAAACCATTTGCCTAAATGCAAACTGCTTACTTGTACCATATAAAAGCGGTTTAAAAGCTGCATCATAGTTTAAAGGCATGGTACGTGGTAGCTTTCCTATTATATACAATATAAATGGATTTAAAGTCATTATTATTATTATTATACTTACTACTAAAAACAATCTAATAAATTTTTTATCTTTATATAAAGCATTATTTTTTTTATAATTTATCTCATAAAATCCACTAGGTATATTATGCTCTTTAAATAAATTTTCTAATGATACATATTCTTTAGGAGATATGGCATAATTTATTTCAGGAGTTTTAATATATATAATAACTTCATTACTGGTTACAAACATTCTGGTTACCCCTATTTTATCAATTATACTTCTTCCAAGTGCAAAGTTATTATTACATACACCCGATAATCTAACACCCTTTATCTTACCTGTAGCCACTGTATATGCTTCTATATCCTTTATAGGAATTTTCACCTTTTTAAAATTAAATATGCCAAGTATATATATATATTCCTCATCAATTACCAACTTAACTGTGAAAAACAAAGCTATATAATACAACATATATAAATTGAAAACTACACATAATATTTTAGAAAATACATTTATAACATAACTATTGCTTAAAAATAGCAATACCCCTATAGCAGTATTAACAACTGCAACTATAAAAATTTGGTAAAACAATCCCATTCCTCTTCTAGAGTTATATATACTCATATTATAATCACCTTCTTATATTTAAAATTTCCAAAATAAAGAAATTTTATTTATATAAATATTATACCTTATAAATGTAGTAAAAGCACTATTTAAATTATTAATAATAAATAGTGCTTTTATTCTATTAATCTATCATTTTATTATTTTTTATCTTTTATTTATTGTCTTTTAATCTATTATCTCTTCATACTACTAATCTAAATAATCTTTTAGTTTTTTACTTCTGCTAGGATGTCTTAATTTTCTTAAAGCCTTTGCTTCTATTTGTCTTATTCTTTCTCTAGTTACATTAAATTCTTTTCCCACTTCTTCAAGGGTTCTAGCTCTTCCATCATCAAGACCAAATCTTAACCTCAATACTTTTTCTTCTCTAGGAGTTAATGTATCTAAAACATTTATAAGCTGTTCCTTTAGCATGGTAAATGCCGCTGCTTCTGCTGGTGCTGGTGCTTCATCATCTGGAATAAAATCTCCTAGGTGACTATCCTCTTCCTCTCCTATAGGAGTTTCTAAAGAAACCGGTTCTTGAGCAATTTTCATTATTTCTCTTACCTTATCTACAGGCATATCCATTTCTTTAGCTATTTCTTCTGGCTGAGGCTCCCTGCCCAATTCTTGAAGTAATTGCCTTGAAACTCTTATAAGTTTGTTTATAGTCTCTACCATATGAACAGGTATTCTTATGGTTCTAGCTTGGTCTGCTATTGCTCTAGTTATAGCTTGACGTATCCACCATGTGGCATAGGTACTGAATTTGTAACCTTTTCTATAGTCGAACTTTTCTACTGCCTTTATAAGACCTAGATTACCTTCCTGTATTAAATCTAAGAATAACATTCCTCTTCCCACGTATCTTTTGGCTATACTTACTACCAATCTTAAGTTAGCTTCTGCAAGTTTCTTTTTAGCTACTTGATCTCCCTCTTCAATTCTTTTAGCCAAATTAGTTTCTTCCTCTGGTTCCAATAGAGGTACTTTTCCTATTTCTTTCAAATACATTCTTACAGGGTCATCTATAGCAATACCTTCTGGTATATTTATATCAATTTCCTCTTCCTTACCTAAATCTTCTATTTCTTCTCCTTCTACCTTTATTCCAGTAGATTCTAAGACCTCATATATTTTCTCTATTTGCTCTGGATTAAGATCTACCTTTTCCAGCTCATCCATTATCTCTTTATATGTTAAACTACCTTTATTTTTTCCTTTTTCCATAAGATTTTTAACTAATTTCATTTTTTCATTTTTATCCATACTATCCATTACCTCCTTTCATAAACTAAATTTGTGAAATCTCTTTTTGGATATCAACAAGTTCTTTTGCTAATCTAATAGATTCCTCTAAGTTTCCTTCTGATTCATATTTTCTAATTCTATCCATAATAGTTTTTTTCGACTCCTCTAACTTAGATTTTTTTATCTGAGCTATGCAATCCTTAATGGCTTCTGCATAATTTCCTTCGTCCAGTATTTCTGTTTCTAGTATTTTCACAAATTCCTTAGAACTTTCAACATCTATGCACTTTGTTTCTAAGCTTTTAGCTAACTGCTCAGATGGTAATTGTGAGTTTTTTAATATATATTCATATATCTCTCTATGAATATTCTGTACCATGTCTTTTGGTTTTATAATGCCGCTAATATCTTCTATTTTAGAATTGTCCTTAAGCATTGTATTAATAAGTACTCTCTCTGCCTTTATATACGCTGGCTCTAAATACAACTTTTCAGTACTGTCCTGGGCAAAATCCATTTCTCCATAATTTTTTGATTTTCTATTTAAATATCTATTTATCATGTCATACAAAGCCTGCTGATTTACATTTGCCTTTTGGGCAACTCTTTTTATGTATAAATCCTGTTCTATGGGCTGTAAATCAGCTAGTATTGGAATAAGCTTTTTAGTATACCTTATTATCATTTCCTTATCATCGAAATTTATTCCATTACTTTCCACTTTTATTCTATATTCCGTCAGCGGTAGTGCTTCTTCTATTAATTCCTCAAAAGCCTCCTTGCCATGATTTTTTACAAACTCATCCGGATCCTTCCCATCTGGTATGGTAAGCACCCTCACATCAAAGCCCTCTTTTTTTAATATTTCTAATCCTCTTAGAGTAGCCGCTTGACCAGCTGCATCTGAGTCATAAGAAATTATTATCTTCTTTACGTATCTCTTAAGAAGCTTTGCTTGGTATTGAGTAAAAGCGGTGCCTAAAGAAGCAACTACGTAAGTTATACCACTTTGATGCAAAGAAATACAATCCATGTACCCTTCTACAATAATAAGGGTATCTCCATTAAAATTGTTTAAAGCAAAATTTAACCCGTATAAATTTGTTCCCTTTTTAAAAACATAAGTTTCAGGAGAATTCAAGTACTTTGGCTTTGAATCATCCAATACTCTTCCTCCAAATCCTATGACCTTCCCCTTATAGTCGAAAACCGGAAATATAACTCTATTTCTAAATCTATCGTAATAAGAATCGTTTTTACTTTTAATTATAAGTCCAGCTTCAATCATATCTAGTTCTGTATACCCTTTTCCTTTTAAGTAATTTATAAGATTACTCCATCCATCCATAGCATATCCTAGACCAAATTTAACCAATGTTTTAGAGGTGATTCCTCTTTTTAAAAAGTAATTTTTAGCCTTGGAGTTATTGTTTAGATTCTTATAAAAGTACCTAGCTGCCTCTACATTTATCTTGTAGAGTTTTTCTCTCTTTTCCCTTTGAGGACTATTCCCCTTATCCTCCTCTATACTTATGTTAACTCTATCCCCAAGTATTTTTACAGCTTCCGGAAAAGTAACATTTCTATTTTTCATAATAAAAGTGTATACATTTCCAGCTTCGCCACATCCAAAACATTTAAATATTTGTTTGTCTGGTGATACCGTAAATGATGGAGTTTTTTCTCCATGAAAAGGGCATAACCCTATATAATTTCTTCCGGTTTTTTTTAAATTAACAACCTGAGAAATTACATCTACTATATCATTTTCTTCTTTTATTCTTAAGATGAGATCTTCTGATATCAATAAAACTCTCCCACCTAACTATAAATATTTTATTCCGAATTTAATACTATTCGACAAAAAAATATAAACTCCTTCTTTTATTTTTTATTTTTTTATATTTTACTTATTATATTCTTTATAAAATATTAAATTCCTTCATATTTTTTATCTTACTAAATACCACTTTCGGAAATTTTTTAAAACTATATAAAACTTATATATAATTTAACAAATATTGTTTCCAGTAAATATTATTTTCTCTTTTATTGAAATATTTATTCATAAACTTATTCTATACCATTATGAAAAATCCTTTTTTTAAATAAAAATGTATAATATTAAGAATATTTTAATATCTTTATAGTGAAATGTTTATAAAGGAGTGTTTTCAATGCCTTCAATGGCTAATTTATATAGTAATATAAAACTTTTATCCGAAGATAATTTAAAAAAATACGTTTTGGTTCACTATAATTTACAGAATTCTAGCATAGAACAAATAAAAATTAAAAATACAGAAAAACAAAGAGCTGTTTATAAAATAACTTACAAAGATGAATCCTATTGCTTAAAAAAGGTTTATTTTGGTATGCAAGAGCTTTTATTTGTTTATTCAGCAGTAGAATGGCTTTATAGATGTGGCTTAAAAACCCCAAGATTTATATCTACAAATTCCGGAAGCCGATTTGTACAATATGAAAACATGCTGTTCATATTAACTCCTTGGATTGATGGAGTTAAATGCGACTATGATAATGAAGAACATATGATTAAAACCATTAGAAACCTATCCAAAATGCATTATGTAACCAAAAAATTTCATCCTATTCCTGGCAGTGATTTAAGGGAAAATTATAGTAATATATACTCTTCAGCAAATAAACGATATGGTAGATTATTAGAAAACTCTAATTTAGCCTTTCAATACAATGATAAATTTTCTAATATTTATAATGAGCATTTTCAAGTGAATGAAACTCTCGGTAAAATATCCTTACAAAGTTCATATTTAATAAATTTAAATGATTTATCTAGATCTCTATGCCATTTAGATTATGTGAATAAGAATTTGCTATTTGATAATGGGGGAAATATATGGGTAATTGATTTTGATAAATGCCAAATGGATTATTGTGTTCACGATATTTCATATTTTTTTAGAAGGCTTTTAAGAAGAGATAATACAAAATGGAATTTAGATATTACTCTTAGATATCTTAAAGAATATGAAAAAATTTGCACTTTAAATTCACATGAATATTTATATCTACTATGCTATTTAGCTTTCCCACAAAAATACTGGAGAATATCTAGAGATTATTTTAATAACATAAATAAATGTAATAAAAATAGCTTTGTTAAAATACTTTTAAAATCAGTTAAAACCGAGCAGGAACAATTGAAATTTGCACATGATTTTATAGATTATATAGAAGGGAGATTTAAAATTAATATTTAGGATTAATATTTAATTTTTAAATTTAGAATTAATATCCTTAATATTATAAATTAAAATAATCCCCAGTCTCTAATCCCTAATTCCTAAATTGTTAAAATACACACTTGGTATTTTTACTTAGGGACTGGGGACTAGAAACTAGGGATTGGTACTTCAAATTACTTTAACTATTTTATAGGATTTTTTACTTGTGCCTGAGCTGCTGCCAATCTAGCTATTGGAACTCTGTATGGTGAACAAGATACATAATTTAATCCAACACCATGACAGAACTCTACAGATGAAGGATCTCCACCGTGCTCTCCACAAATTCCTAATTTAATATTTGGTCTAGTTTTTCTTCCTAGTTCTGTTGCAATTTCAACTAATCTTCCCACTCCAGTTTGATCTAGTTTTTGGAATGGATCGAATTCATATATTTTATTTTCATAATAATATTTCAAGAATTTTCCTGCATCATCCCTTGAGAATCCAAAGGTCATTTGAGTTAAATCATTAGTTCCAAAAGAGAAGAACTCTGCTTCTTTAGCTATTTCATCTGCTGTAATAGCTGCTCTTGGTATCTCTATCATAGTACCTACTATATATTTTAATTCTACCCCTTCAGATTTAATTATTTCATCTGCTTCAGCTGTTATTACATCCTTAACAAACTTTAACTCTTTTAATTCTCCCACCAATGGTATCATTATTTCTGGAACTATATCGTAAACTTTTTCCCTTTTAACCTTTATTGCTGCTTCAATTATAGCTCTAGTTTGCATTCTTGCTATCTCTGGGTAAGAAACTGCAAGTCTGCATCCTCTATGTCCCATCATTGGGTTAAACTCGTGTAGTGATGCTACTGTAGCTTTTAATTCTTCGAAGGTTATTCCCATTTCCTTTGATAATTCCATCATGTCTTCTTCTTCACTTGGAAGGAATTCATGTAGTGGTGGATCTAAAAGTCTTATAGTTACAGGTCTCCCTTCCATGGCTTCATATATACCTATGAAATCCTCCCTTTGCATTGGCAATAGCTTCTCTAAAGCTTTTTCTCTTTGCTCCAATGTTTTAGCTAATATCATTTCTCTAACGGAAGGTATTCTCTTTTCATCAAAAAACATGTGCTCTGTTCTGCAAAGCCCTATGCCCTCTGCTCCAAATTCCACTGCTTGCTTAGCATCCTTTGGAGTATCTGCATTAGTTCTAACTTTTAGCTTTCTAATTTCATCTGCCCAGCTCATGAATGTTCCAAAGTGTCCTGACATTTCTGGTGACACAGTCTTTATTGGCTTTCCATATACATTTCCTGTGGTACCGTCTAATGAAATAAAATCTCCTTCTTTAAACATTTGTCCTGAAGCTTCAAAAGTCTTTTCTTTTTCATTTATAGCAATTTCGCCACAACCTGCTACACAACAAGTACCCATACCTCTTGCTACAACTGCCGCATGTGATGTCATACCGCCTCGTACAGTCAATATTCCCTCTGCAGCAACCATTCCTTCTATATCCTCTGGAGAAGTTTCTAATCTTACAAGAACTACTTTTTCTCCTGCTTCATGGTGTGATTTAGCATCCTCTGCTGTGAAGTAAACTCTTCCTGCTGCTGCCCCTGGAGAAGCTGGCAATCCCTTTGCTATAGGTCTAGCTTCTTTTAATTCTTTTTCATCAAAATTAGGGTGAAGTAATGTATCTAGTTGTTTTGGTTCCACTTTTAAAATAGCCTCTTCTTTAGTAAGAAGACCTTCATCTACTAAATCTACAGCTATTTTTAAAGCTGCTTGAGCAGTTCTTTTACCATTTCTTGTTTGTAAGAAATATAGCTTGCCTTGTTCTATTGTAAACTCCATATCTTGCATATCTCTGTAGTGGTTTTCCAATTTATTTGCAATACTCATGAATTGTTCATAACATTCTGGCAAATCTTCTTTTAATTTTTGTAGTGGCTGTGGTGTTCTTACCCCTGCAACTACATCTTCACCTTGAGCATTTATTAGATATTCTCCAAATATCCTTTTGTCTCCATTAGCTGGGTTTCTTGTAAATGCCACTCCCGTACCTGATGTGTTTCCCATATTACCAAAAGCCATCCTCTGAACGTTTACAGCAGTACCCCAATCTCCTGGTATATCATTAAGTCTCCTGTATACATTTGCCCTTGGATTATCCCAAGATCTAAACACAGCTGTAATTGATTCTATTAATTGCTTTTTAGGTTCCTGTGGAAACTCTTCTCCCATTTCTTTCTTATATATTTTTTTATAACTTTCAACTACATTTTTTAAATCTTGTGCATCTAAATCAGTATCGTATTTTACCCCTTTTTTGCATTTAAATTCATCTAATACTTCTTCAAACTTTCTCTTTTCTATTCCCATAACTACATCTGAAAACATTTGAATAAATCTTCTATATGAATCATATGCAAATCTTTCATTATTTGTTAGGTTAGCCATGGCAACTACAGTTTCGTCATTTAATCCTAAATTTAGTATAGTGTCCATCATACCTGGCATGGAAACTCTAGCCCCTGATCTAACAGATACTAAAAGTGGATTTTCTTTAGATCCAAATTTTTTATCTGTAGATTCTTCTAATTTTTTCATAGCCTCCTCAATTTGTGAAATTACATATGAATCAACTTTCTTACCATCATCATAATACTTAGTGCAAGCCTCAGTTGACACTGTGAATCCTTCTGGCACGGGGATTCCTAAATTAGTCATTTCTGCTAAATTTGCACCCTTTCCTCCTAAAAGATTTCTCATAGAAGCATTGCCTTCATTGAATAAGTACACATATTTCTTATCTGACATTTTACTTCCCCCTTTAAGATGTAAATCCTTTATATTAAGAGAAAACACTAAATAAACAGAGCTCTTAGCTTCAGATAGAGTTTTTACTCCAACTGAAGGTTAGAGATCGTTATCCAGGGACGTAGCTGCCGTTATCTCCCACTTTGCTAGAAGTGTGAGTGTTACGGCAAATAGCCATCGGATAAATTAGCCATTTTCCCCTAATTTTACAAATATTTTTGTTATATTTGTTTTTGAAACCTTACCCACTATCTTAAACAATTCTTTACCTTCATTAATGAACTTTTCTACTACTGGAAGACTGTCTACTTCGTGATCTATTATTTTTTTCGCCGCAAAATAAGCTGTATCCTTAGGATCTACAAAAACTATATTTGGCATTCTAGTCATTATAATTCCCACTGGAACCTTATGCATATCAGTTCCTCCCATGGCGATTTTAAGAAAATCCTTCCTTGATATAGCCCCAACCAATGCATCATTATTTTCTACAAAAAGAGTTCCTACATCATTTAAAAACAAATGCAAAATTGCATCATATATGGATGTATCCTCTTGTACAACCACTGGCTTTGACATTATCTCCTCTACACTAATTTTTCTAATATAATCATAAACAAGGCTATAAGAGGGTTTATTAGAATATATATATCCCACTTTAGGCCTAGCATCTAATATTCCAGTCATGGTAAGTATGGCTAAGTCTGGTCTAAGCGCAGCCCTTGTTAAATTTAAACTAGCAGCTATTTTTTCGCTAGTCATAGGTTGATTTTCTTTAACTAATCTTATTATTTCTTCTTGTCTATCTGTAAGTTTAATAGTAGCCACCTTCTTTCTAACATATACTAACTTCTATTATACCATTTTGCAATAATAATGATATATTTTTTATCAAAAAAATTCAATAGTATATACTTTTTTATGAAAAAATATTTTTTCTATGTAAATATTCTTATTTATAAACAGAGCTCTTAGCTTCAGATGGAGTTTTTACTCCATCTGAAGCTAAGAGCTCGTTATCCAGGGACGTAGCTGCCGTTATCCCCACTTTGTTAGAAGTGGGAGTGTTACGGCAGGTAGTCATCTGATAAATAAAGCTGACAGTATTACCTGTCAGCTATTTTACTAATTATAATCTCATTTTTATATAACTTTTTAATTGTCATCCTTTTTTTCATCTTGATTAAAATTAACTGTATATTGATATACATTTTCACTTTCTTGTTCACAATTATCTTTATTCATTTTAGAATTAATTTTTTCTTTTATATCACAGCCTGCATCTTTAACTATATCTTTAACCTCTGAAGCTTTAGTCTTTATTATTTTATTTACCACTTCCACAGTACCATCTTGTTTAGTTATCTCTATAGTGATTTTAGCAACAACTGCAGTAACCACTAAAGTTGCAGCTATTGGCCACCAAATTAAAGATATAACTCCTGCTGCAACTCCTGCATTTACAGGCATATCCACAAGTACTTTATCATCTTTTTTAATCTTTATTCTAGTGACTTGACCTTTTTTTATTAACTCCTTCATCCATGCTATAAATTCTTCTTTTGTAGTGTAAAGAGAGCTTTCTTTTTTGTTACTTTCTATATATACTAAAGCCTCTACTACATCTCCTGAACATGCTTCTAAAGCTTCTTTTGCCTCTGTATAGCTAACTCCAGTCCTCTCTCTTATCATGTCAATCTTTTCTAAAGTTACTTCACTCATTTTTATTTCCCTCCTTAAAAACATTTAACATATCCAAACTTTTAGGTGTCTTTTGATAATTTTCTACTATGAATCCAGACAATACTTTATATATCTGTTTTTTCATATCCTCATTGACATTAATTCTATGAACTTTTTCCAAAGGAAAATTAGATAAAATTTTTAAAACATTATATGCTGTATTAGTCAAAACTATGCCGCCTTGCTTATTGCATTCACTACATACTCCTCCACCATAAGAAAGATTAATGTAGTTTGAAGAATTTATTTTTTTACCACAAATACAACAGTTTTCAAAATTTAATCCGTATCCTGTAAAATTCAATAATTTAATTTCAAAAGCTCTTATTAGAATTTCTACATCTCCAACTTTATTTTTCATAAGATAATACGCTGTAACTATTTGTTTGAAAAGTTCCCTATTACTTTCCTCTTCTAAAAGTGCTATATCTATCAATTCGTTTAAATAAGATGCATATGTTAGCATTTCTAAGTCTTCTAAAAATTCTCCAAAGGAGTGAATAATTTGCACCTCATTTATTAGGTACATACTTTTTCCTCTATATATAACAAATTCTCCAAAGCAAAAAGGCATTGTAGAAGATAAAAACTTACTTCTATTTTTTTTAGCCCCTCTAGCTATAGCAGTGATCTTACCTATTTTTTCTGTAAATAGCCATATAATTTTATCATTTTCTCTATAGTCTTGAGTTTTTAAAATTATGGCTTTAGTTTTATAAGTTGACAGAAAATCATCTCCTATATATATTCTACCCTAAATTCTACATATTTTTCTATAATATTTTATTAACTTTATGGAAACTTTACTTTTTATATCCAAGTTCCTTTAAGAGATTATTGTCATCTCTCCATTCTTTTCTTACCTTAACCCATATATTCAAATCAACTTTTTCACCTAAGAAAGTTTTCATATCTTCCTGAGCATATCTTGTAATTTTACCTAGCATAGTCCCTTGCTTACCTATTATTATGCCCTTGTGGGATTTCTTTTCACATATTATATTTACATCTATTTTATATTTTCCACTTTCCGTTTGCTTCATAGACATAACTTCCACAGCTATTCCATGAGGAACCTCTTCCTTTAAAAGTCTTAAGGCCTTTTCTCTAATAATTTCTGTAACTACAAATCTTTCTTGCACATCAGCTATCATATCCTTAGGATAATACATAGGTCCTTCTGGCATATTTTCTATCATTAATTTTAATAAAGTATCTACATTTTTACCGTTTTTAGCAGATATAGGAATTATCTCTTTGAAATCACAAACTGCTCCATAGTTCTCTAAGGTCTTAGCAATTCTTTCCGGATTGCTTTCATCCACTTTATTAACTACTAAAAATACAGGTTTATCTATATCCTTAAGCTGTTCTAATATATACAAATCACCCTTACCTACTTCCACTTCCGCGGTGGTTAGGAATAGTACTAAATCTACATTTTTAATAGATTCTGTAGCCACATCCACCATATACTCTCCTAATTTATGCTTAGGCTTATGTATGCCTGGAGTATCTACAAATACTAATTGATGATCTTCTCCTGTTAAAACTGTTTGTATATTATTTCTAGTGGTTTGGGGCTTGCTTGAAACTATGGATAGCTTTTCTCCCAACAAATAATTTGTTAATGTGGATTTTCCCACATTAGGTCTTCCTATTATTGTAACGAATCCTGATTTAAACATTTTTCCTCCTCTTGTACCTATTTATTTAAGTCCTTTTTAGTAAATGGGCCTGGTAATATTTCATCTAAGTTTTTTACAATATATTCCTCTAAATTTTTTGCAATTATTATCTTCATATCCTCATCTGCAAATTCTGATATTACCTGTCTGCATATACCGCATGGATAAGTAAATTCCTCTTCACTTCCTATTAGTGCTATGGCTTTTATGGTTCTAGCACCTTCAGATACAGCCTTAAATATAGCCGTTCTTTCTGCACAGTTAGTAGCACCAAAAGATGCATTTTCTATATTACATCCTGTATATACTTCGCCATTTTCCATAAGAACTGCTGCTCCAACTTTGAAATTTGAATATGGTGAATATGCCTTTTCTCTAGCTTCTTTTGCTTTGTATATTAGTGCTTTTATTTCCATAATAATTACCTCCAAAATTTATTATATTTAAATCTTAGGCTTATCATCGTATATAAATTATATCATTATTTTTATCCCTTTCAAGCAATACATGTATCATTAATTTAAAAACTTAAATATTATTATAGTTAATATAATGCCAAATAATGCTCCTAATACCACTTCCAATATAGAATGCACCTGCGAATCCACTCTACTTTGAGCAACTATCACAGCTAATAAATAACTTAATATTATAGCTATAGGCTCTACAGTTAAAAGAGCTATTATTGTTGCTATAGAAAAAGCCAGTGCACTATGTCCACTAGGCATTCCACCCTTAAGCGGAGTTCCTTCACCGTAAATAGCCTTTACAATTACCGTGGCTATACAAACTATTACTAAAATAATAAACATCATATAAGTATCTACATTTCTTATTTTTTTTAGGGTTAAAAAATTTATATATTGAAGCTTATCCCAAAATAATATAAATCCTACTAACACTGCATTTAAAGCAGTTATAAATACAGAACCTGCTGCTATATTTTTA
The DNA here is from genome assembly GCF_901447495.1 of Haloimpatiens lingqiaonensis. Classification (GTDB taxonomy): domain Bacteria; phylum Bacillota; class Clostridia; order Clostridiales; family Clostridiaceae; genus Haloimpatiens; species Haloimpatiens lingqiaonensis. Next base: position 27,312 of record NZ_CABDWS010000022.1, on the reverse strand, counting down.
GCTATCTTAGCTAATGGGTGATAGTAATTAGTGGTAGCATCAATTGCAAACTCCACTGCAGTATTTATCATTTCTGCAAATACTACCAAGGTTATAGTTATAGTAATTATAAGCAATTCATTTTTAGTAAGATCAAAGAAAAAACAAGATATTAAAACTACTATAGCTGCTATCATGTGTATCCTCATATTCTTTTGAGTTCTTATAGCATAAATTACCCCTTCAATTGCATCATTAAAACTATCTAAGAGTTTTCTCTTTTCCTTCATTCTATCACCACCTAATATAATAAATATAACTATACGTATTATGAGTATTTTATTAAATTTTACTGATTGAGGAAATTGCATAATTCATTTTAAAATAAAATCTTGTAGATATATGGTATAGATCCAATTGACGGAATACGATATGTTGTGGCTATATTTTAAATTTATTAATTATGCAAATATCTCCATTATAAAAAATAAACAGAGCTCTTAGCTTCAGATGGAGTTTTTACTCCAACTGAAGGTTAGAGATCGTTATCCAGGGACGTAGCTGCCGTTATCTCCCACTTTGTTAGAAGTGGGAGTGTTACGGCAGGTAGTCATCGGATAAACTTAAAAACTACAGTAACTCTGAAAATTTATGTGATAGATCTAAGTATTTTGTTTTAAAAATAGTCCTCTTGAGGGAGGACTATTTTTATCTTATTATATTAAACTTATTTAATATTTCTTCTTCTCTTTCTCTCATTTTTCTCTTATCTTCTTCTATCATGTGATCATATCCAAGCAAATGCAGTACTGAATGGACAGTTAAATAACAGCATTCTCTTAAAAATGAATGGCCATACTCCTCACTTTGAACCTGGCCTTTTTCTAAGGACAACACTATATCTCCTAAAACCAATTTACCTTCATCAAAATAGCTGTCATCAAAGGAATTTTCTAAATAAACTTCCTTATACACTTTTCCTTCTGGATAGTCCAGCATTGGAAAGGATAATACATCTGTTTCTCTATCTATTCCTCTTTGCTCATTATTTATCTCCCTTATGGCTTCATTATCCACAAATAAAATACTTATTTCACACTCTAAATTTACCTTTTCTTCTTTTAGAGTATATTTTATTATGTTTTCTAATGTGCTTTCAAACTGTTCATCTACAATTATTTTTTCTTGCCTATTGTCTATATATAACATTTATTTAGCTTTCCTTTCAATAAAATTTATATCCTCTCATTAATCTTATTTTAGCTCTAATGTTTACACATAAAACTTCATTATTATAACTATTATCAAATAACATTTATACAAATATTATTTTTCTTCTTCAATAACCTTTTCAGCCCATTTATCTGAAGGATATTCTATTCTCTGATGATAAATTCCACTTAGGACTTTTAAAAATGACTTTCTAATTTTATTTAAATCTTTAAGAGTTAAATCACAGTCATCTAGTTGTCCTTCAGATAATCTACCTTTGATTATATTATTTACCATTTCTTCTATTTTACCCTTAGTAGGATTGCTGATAGATCTTACTGCAGCCTCTACACCATCCGCAAGCATTATTATAGCTGCTTCCTTACTGTTAGGTATAGGACCTGGATATCTAAAATCCTCTTCCTTAACGCTTTCTGGATCTTCACTAGCATTTTTCACTGTTAAGTAAAAATATTTCACTAGAGAAGTGCCATGATGCTGCATTATTATATTCTGTATCTCCTTAGGTATTTTGTACTCCTTAGCTAGTTCCAAACCATCTTTTACATGAGATGTTATTATTAATGTACTTAAATTTGGAGTTATTTTATTGTGAGGATTTTCTCCACCCAATTGATTTTCCTTAAAAAAATAAGGTCTTTTGATTTTTCCTGCATCGTGGTAGTAAGCTCCAACTCTTGCTAAAACTGGATTGCCGCCTACCGCCTCTGCTGCCACTTCTGCTAAATTTCCAACTAGTACACTGTGGTGGTATGTTCCTGGTGCCTCCAATAAAATCTTCCTAAGTAATGGGTTGTTAGGATTTGATAATTCTAATAATTTTATGGTAGTGACTATATCAAAGGTACTTTCGAAAAACGGCAGAAATCCTATGGTTAATACTCCTGAAATACAACTAGCAACAAACGCAAAAGCTGCATTTTTAGCTACATCCAATACATTGTTACTTAACAGGAATCCTGATGAAAAAGTAAACAATACATTTATTATAGCCATGTATATACTAGAATATAATATGTCATTTCTTTGCTGCATTTTCTTTAATATTATAGTTCCTATTACTCCATTTATAACAGATAACATTATAATCTCTGGTTTAAAACCAACTACAGCCCCAATTAAGGCGCAATTTATAACGTTTATAGTTAAAGCAACCCTTTGCCCTATTAAAAGTGTCATCAGCATAGGAACGCATGATAGGGGCACTAAAAACGGTGATATTATGCCTAATACTCTTGCTAATGATAGAGATATAAATATTAATATAAATATCAATATTAGCTTACTATTATCGTTATATACCTTTGAATGATATTTTCTAAGATAATATAACTGAAGAGCCATAACTATCAAAACTACTCCTGCAAGACTAATGTAAAGGTACCATTCAAAATAACTTTTGTTATCCAAAAGGCCTAAACTCTTTAATATATCTAATTGGTATTTTTCTACTGGCTCCCCCTCTTTTACTATTATTTGATCCTTTTTGATTATAATAGGCTGCACTTCTTTTATAACCTTATCTTTATATTCTTGAGTTTTCTTTTCGTCAAATACATAATTAGGGAAAATTTCCATATAACCTATGGTACTTCCTATTTCTTTAGCTACTTTAGATAAATCCGAACTATTAATTCTAAATACTATAGTTTCCCTAGCTTCTTTTACATCTTCTTTTTTATCTTCCATTATTTTATTATCATAGACTTCTGTCATAATATCCCTAAGGGTAGTATTTAAACTTCTGACCTCTGCCTCATTTAACTTTATAAGTTTTTCCATATTTTCTGTAGACAATTTTATAGCAGTGGCATTTTTTAATTCCTCTATCTTCTGCTTATATAAATTATTTTTATCGTTTTCAGTTAAATTCTTTGCACTTTCTTGAACTTCTATTACTTTGCGAAAAAGCTCATTTATATTTTTTATAACATTTTCCTTTACTGACTTATCTACTGAATATTGAGGCCCTGAATTCTTAACTGCTTGATCTATTAAAGCCTTGGTACTCACTTCATCCTTAACATCTCTTGTGGCTTTTATATCTACCTTTGCTATCTCACCTTCTTTAATATTGTATTTCTTTGTAACTAAAGAAGTGGCCATAACAGAATAAATAAAAATAAAAGCCAATAAAAATATTATGTTTCTTCTATATTTTCTTTTATTAAAAATTTTTTTAATATCATGTTTTTTCATGTACATCCCCACCCTCTTAAGTTAATTAAATACATCCTTCTGACCATTACCTGTTTTTTGTCCTCTATTCTCAACCATCCTATGTTAGCTAAACTATAATAATTATTTTTCTTTATCCACATCACTTTCTATTTTCTGCGGCACTGCTATATTTTCTTCTCCTACTAAAAGGAGCCTCACCACATATCTGTCTTCTTCGCTACTTGCATCAACAATCTTATCTATTATTTTAACTGATTTGTCTATATTTTTAATTATATCTTTAGCTAATTCCTCTACAGTTTTTTTAACTACTTCTTCTTTTTTATTTATAACTTCTTTTTCTTTAACTTCATAAAATATTTCTTTAACTAAAGGTCCTTTATTATCTACTATTCTATCATACTTAGAAAATTTATTTAAATTATTTTTTAAGTAAATTTTCTTCCCTTTTATAACAATATAAACTTTTTCCACCTTATTTCCAGTTCTCTCTCTTATTTTAACCTTAATGGGTACTTCTTTATATTTTTCATAGAAGGTTTTCGCTATTACCTTTCCCTCTGCATGAACTTGATAATTCACATTTTCTGTACCCTGTTCTCCTTTTACTAGAAGCTGTCCCTTTTTTACTATATCCCCTTCCTTTACCACTGCCGTTCCTGCCTTTGTATATATCCTAGATATTTCTCCATCTCTTTGTGCCACTAAATCACAAGGTTCCTCATTATTCACTATAATAGGCGGGGATTGATTTTCAAATATGCTTACATTTAAATTTACACCCTCTATTCTGGCCTTAACCCACATAACATTACTATTATCCTTTAATATTTGCTTTTCTAATTTATGCACATCTATACCAGCTTTCTTTTTACCCTCCTTTATTCCATATGTGAGTAATAATCTCCTTATTTCATAGGGTGAAAGATATTTTTCTGTTTCTATATTCACTCTCCATATAAAGCCAGACAAATAATATGTGATGCTTATAAATAATATAACTCCAATGGAAATAGCAAATACTTTATTTTTTCTTATGAGTAAAAAATCTATTCCCCTTCTTCTTAATATTTTTATTTTTGTATCTGTTCTCTTAGATATTTCCGCTATTTTAGAATAATCTTTTAAATTTACAACCATTGTAGCTGTAGTTAAATTCATCCTTTTTATATCTTTTACATATATATTATTTTTCCATAATAAATTAATAAATCTTTCTGGGCTTAAACACTGAATCTCCAAAAGCATTGTGCTTCTTTTATATTTACTAAAATTCATACTACTCATTTCCTCCATAGGCTATACTCTTAAACCTTCCACTTAAACTTAAGGAGTTTCCCCCTATAAATAGTATTTCAAAATTTTTACCACTTATAGTTATCTCTCCAATGGCAGTATTTATTTTTATTATTTCATCTTGGAAAAGCACAATTCCCTTATGATTTTCTATGGTTATCTCACTATTTCCCATTACAGTAATTCTAGGCAAGTCTAGAATTACATCTCTAGGAAGTTCTAATTTATCTGCAAATGTTTTTCTAACTCTATACATTTTTTTCTCCAAAAAATCACCTTCTCATTCATATCTTTCATATTAAATTTATGAATGAAAAATTTAATAAATGATAAAAATAGAGAAAATAAAAAGGTTCAGCATTGCTGAACCTTATCTACTAAGATATTCTTTTACAATTTTATTGACAAGTTTACCATCAGCTCTGCCTTTAAACTTAGGCATTACTGCTGACATAAGCTTTCCCATGTCTTTTATGCTATTAGCCCCTACCTCATCAGCCGATGCTTTGATAATTTTAAAGATTTCTTCCTGAGTTAACTGCTGAGGAAGGTAATTCATCAAGATCTGTATTTCCTTTTCGGTATCATCTACTAGATCCTGTCTATTTCCCTTTTTAAACTCTTCTATAGCATCTTTTCTTTGTTTTACTTCCTTAGCTAAGATTTCAACAATCTGTTCATCGTCAAGGGAAGAACCATCTGTCTTTTCAGCATGCAAAACTGCAGCCTTAGCCATGCTAATAACATTAGCTTTAAATTTTTCTTTTCCTTTTAATGCATCTTTCCAATCTTGTTGTAATCTTTCTTTAAGGGACATACTCGTACCTTCTTTCAAATTTAAAAAATCTATCTATGTTTTCTTTTTCTTGCTGCTTCAGATTTCTTTTTTTTCTTTACGCTTGGTTTTTCATAGTGCTCTCTTTTTCTTACTTCAGAAAGAACACCAGACTTAGCGCATTCTTTTTTAAATCTTCTTAAAGCACTTTCAAGTGATTCGTTTTCTCTTACTTTTATTTCTGACATGTATTTTCCCTCCCTCCGCTAGCTGATTTATTTTAATTTTAAACAGCTGATGTTGGGCATAAATAGCACATTGTTAATTATACAATAGCCCTTCTGCTTGTGTCAATAACCTTTTTTACATTAACCTGGGGGCCATTGAAGATTTCTTCCAGCAAGCATATGGAAATGAAGATGTTTCACTGTCTGTCCACCGTCTTCACCACAATTATTAACTATTCTATATCCACTTTCAGCTACACCTAAATCTTTAGCCAATTGTTTAGCCTTCATAAAAATATATGTTACTATATCAGCATCCTCTTCACTTAGTGAATTCAAACTCTCTATATGATGTTTAGGTATTATCAATATATGGATAGGTGCTTGAGGTTCTATGTCCTTAAATGCCAGTATCTTCTCGTCTTCATATACTTTGCTGCAAGGTATATCTCCCTTTGCAATTTTACAAAATATGCAGTTTTCCATCAATATCACCTCCTCACCATTTATTAATTATATTTCAACATAATTTTATTAATTCCTTCTTATGAAAAAAGATTTTTTATATTACTTTAATCAGCCAAAGCATGTTCTCCTTCTGCTGAGGTTATATTAACCTTTACTATTTTATCTCTTAAATCCTCTTTTGACTCCATTAATACTTTTATGTAGTTTTCTGTATAGCCTTCATATAAATTTTTATTTTCATCCACACACTGTTCAAATAAAACCTGCATTTCTCTTCCTACAAATTTGCTTATAAACTTATTTTCTAATTCTTTGTCCAGTAAAATCACTTTTGTGCTTCTTTCTTCTTTCACATTGCCATCCACTTGATTTGGCATTTCTGCTGCTTTAGTTCCTTTTCTTGGACTATATTTAAATACATGCATCTTAGAAAGTTCTATTTCTTTTAAGAAATTGTAAGTAGCATTAAATTCTTCCTCAGTTTCTCCTGGAAATCCAACTATAATATCTGTAGTTATGGATACATCTTTTATATATTTTCTTAAATTACAAACAGAATTTCTATAATCCTCTGTAGTATATTTTCTATTCATTCTTTTTAAAGTTTCATCACATCCACTTTGTAGTGATAAGTGGAAGTGTGGACACATTTTTTCTAAAGAAGCAACTTTTTTTATAACTTCTTCTGTAAAGAAAGTAGGATCTATAGAGCCTATTCTTATTCTCTCTATTCCCTCTACCTTATTTATCTCTTCTAATATCCTTACTAAATTCCAATTCCCCTCTAAATCATTACCATAAGAGGCTATATGAATACCTGATAGCACTATTTCTTTAAAGCCGTGTTCTGAAAGCTTTTTAACCTCTTCCAAAACTCTTTCTGGTTTTTTACTGCATACAGCCCCTCTAGCAAAAGGTATTAGGCAATAGGAACAAAATCTATTGCATCCATCTTGAATTTTAAGGAAAGCTCTAGTTTTATCTTGATATTCCTCTATATTTAAATCTTCAAATACATTATTTTTTAATACCTCTTCTACCACTACCATTTGGCTTTTTTCTTCTTTAACTCTATTTACCCAATAAACTATGTCACCTTTATTTCTAGTTCCTAGAATTATATCTACTCCTTCTATACTAGAAATCTCTTCTGGAGCAATTTGAGCATAACATCCCACCACTGCCACTATGGAGTCTTCATTTTTCTTTTTAGCTCTTCTTATGATTTGTCTAGATTTCTTATCTCCAGTATTAGTAACGGTGCAGGTGTTTATTACATATACATCTGCAAATTCTTCAAAATCCACTACTTTGTATCCTTCTTTTATGAATTTCTCCATCATAGCTTCTGTCTCGTACATATTTACTCTACAGCCTAAAGTGGCAAAAGCAACCTTCATTACATATTTCCTCCTAAATCTCCTAATTCATACATTATCAAGCTCAAACAGGTAAATCCCGCAGTTTCTGTTCTTAAAATTCTTGGTCCTAAAGTAACTATATGCGCTCCTATTTCTTCAAGCTTAGATATTTCTCTTTCTTCAAATCCACCTTCTGGACCTATAATAATAGCTACATCCTTAACTGGCAGATTTTTTATATCTTCAACTAATTTTTTTATACCATAACCTTCTTTATTTTCATAAGGCACCACTACCAATTGAAATTTACACAATTCCTCTAACATATTATTGAACCCTAATGGGTTATTTATCTTAGGAATATAACTTCTTTTACTTTGTTTACAAGCTTCCAAGGCAATTCTATTCCATCTATCAACCTTTTTATATTCCTTTAATTCTCCTTTAACTACTACTCTTTCTGTCATAACAGGAGTTATTTCTTTTACCCCGAGCTCAGTATTTTTTTGAACTATCAAATCCATTTTTGCTGCCTTAGGAAGTCCTTGATATATGGTTACATTTATAGGACTTTCATTATCTGTGTCCATATTTTCTAGTATTTGAGCTTTTACTTCTTTTTTATTTATTTCTATTATCTCTGCTAAATATTCCTGTCCTGAGCAATTATTTATACAAATTTTATCGCCAGGGTTTAATCTTAAAACTTTATAAATATGTTTTACATCCTCATCAACTATGGTAACTAATCCATCTATAATATTTTCATTAGATACAAAAAACTTATGCATCTTAATTCTTCCTTTCTCTTGCTACAATACAGCACCATTCTCCATCTATATTGATTTCTTCAATGTGAAATCCATTTTCCTCTAAACATTTAACCACATCATTTTTTCTTTCTAATATTATTCCTGAGGATATAAAATATCCATCTTCTTTTATGAAATTTTTAACATCCTTAGTCAAAAACATTATAATATCTGCTATTATGTTAGCAATTACTATATCAGCTTTTCCCTGTACTACTTCCATTAAGTTTCCATATAGTATTTCTATATTATCTAATTTGTTAAATTCTACATTTTGTTTTGCAGAATCTACTGCTACAGGATCTAAATCCACACCTATTACTTTTTTAGCATTTAGTTTAGCTGCTGCAATAGATAGTATTCCTGAACCTGTTCCTATGTCAAACACTGTGGAATCTTCTTTTACATATTTTTCTAAAGCTTTTATGCACATTCTAGTGGTTTCATGAGTTCCAGTTCCAAAGGCCATTCCTGGGTCTAACTCTAAAATTATTTCTCCTGGGTTATTTTTATACTCTTCCCAAATAGGTTTTACCACTATCTTATCCCCTACTTTTGTAGGTTTGTAATACTTCTTCCAGTTATTTTCCCAGTCCTCTTCATTCACTTTATTATAAACAACTATTCCCTTACCTTTGTCTATACCAAATTCACCTAATGAATTTACGCTTTCTTTTATGTATTTAATATATGATTGGAAATTTTCATCTTCCTTATAATATCCCTTTATTACCGCTCCATCCTCTATGTTCAAAAGTTTTTCATCAAAATAATCCCAATCTCCTGGATTTTTCTTTTTAAATTCTACATCTTGGGAATCCTCTATAGATACGCCTTTAACTCCTGTATTATATAATATGCCTGAAACTGGTTCCACAGCTTCACTACTAGTTATTATTGTAACTTCTATCCATTCTTTATCTATCATCGCTTTTTCTCCCATACTTATTATTTTCTTATAATATATTATCACATAATATTTGAATATGTATACTTTAATTTAAAGTTTATCCCTAAAAAACTAACCGCCTAACTATTATTAAGTTAAGCGGCTATCTTTATCCCATGACTACCTGCCGTAACACTCCCACTTCTAACAAAGCGGGAGATAACGGCAGCTACGTCCCTGGATAACGATCTCTAACCTTCAGTTGGAGTATAAAAACTCCATCTGAAGCTAAGAGCTCTGTTTATTTAAATGAATTCTTCAATTTGTCCACGAAGGATTCTTTTTTATCTCCTTCGAATTTTTCACCACTAGCTTCCATAAAGTCTAAAATAGCTTTCTTTTGTCCATCATTTAAATCTTTAGGTACATCCACTATAACCTTAACATATTGATCTCCTCTAGATTTACTATTTATTCTTGGAACACCTTTACCTTTTAATCTAAATACTGTACCTGGTTGGGTACCTGCTGGCACTTTGTATTTAACAGGTCCATCTACTGTAGGAACTTTTATCTCTGCTCCTAGTGCAGCTTTTCCAAAACTTATGTGCGTATCTATATATATATTGATTCCTTCTCTTTTAAAGTTTGGATGTGGTTCTACCATTATATTTATATAAAGATCTCCAGAAGGGCCTCCATTTTTTCCAGGTTCACCCTGTCCCCTTATAGGAAGTACATTTCCTGTATCTACTCCTGCAGGTATATTAATCTTTATTTTCTTTCTTCTTCTTACAGTTCCATTTCCACCACAGTGAACACATTTTTCCTTTATTATCTTTCCTGTTCCTCCACATTTATCGCAAGTAGTAACACTTACAAAACTGCCTAAAGGAGTATTCCTTTGAACTCTCATTTGTCCAGAACCACCACATTTGTCACAAGTTTCAGGAGAAGTTCCTTCCTTTGCACCTGTACCATTGCACTTTTCACATTTTTCCTTTTTATCTATGGAAATTTCTTTTTCTACTCCAAAAATAGCTTCTTCAAATTTTAATCTTAAAGTATATTCTAAATCGTCACCTCTTTGAGGAGCATTTGGTCTTCTTCCAGAAAAACCACCGCCGCCACCGCCAAAGATGTTTTCAAATATATCTGAAAATCCTCCAAAGCCACCAGAACCACCAAAGCCTGAGAAATCAAATCCTCCAAAGCCGCCAGCACCACCATTAAAATCTGTAGTACCAAATTGGTCATATTGACTTCTTTTATTAGGGTCAGAAAGCACTTGATAAGCCTCGTTTATTTCTTTAAATTTTTCCTCAGCTTCTTTATTATCTGGATTTCTGTCTGGATGATATTTTAAGGCCATTTTTCTAAAAGCCTTTTTTATTTCTTCATCACTGGCTCCCTTTTGTATTCCAAGGATCTCATAATAATCTTTATTAGCCAAATTTAATTCACCACCTAATAACCCAAATTAAGGGAAGGCAATAAATCCTCCCCTTATTTACTTTAATTTATTATTTATCGTCTTCTACTTTGTAATCTGCATCTACTACATTGTCATCTGATGCCTTAGCATTTGCATCTTCTGCTGAAGCTCCGCCCATATCTGGACCTGCACCTTGTGGAGCAGCTTCTTGATAGATTTTAGAAGATATTGCATAGAAAGCTGTTGTCAATTCTTCTTGAGCTTTTTTGATTCCTTCTAAATCATCTGTATCTTTAACTTTCTTCAAGTTCTCTATTTTAGCTTTTATATCTGATTTTTCAGCTTCTGATACTTTATCACCAAGCTCTCCTAATGTTTTTTCTGTTTGATAAGCTATTTGCTCAGCATTATTTTTAGCTTCTATTAAATCTTTTTTATTCTTATCTGCTTCTGCATTTTCTTCTGCTTCTTTCATAGCTTTTTCAACTTCATCTTGAGAAAGGTTAGTTGAAGCTGTTATGGTTATTTTTGCTTCTTTTCCTGTTCCCTTATCCTTAGCTGAAACATTTAATATACCGTTAGCATCAATGTCAAATGTAACTTCTATTTGAGGTATTCCTCTTGGAGCTGCTGGTATTCCTGAAAGTTGGAATCTTCCTAAAGTCTTATTGTCTGCAGCCATTTGTCTTTCACCTTGAACTATATGAATTTCAACGGATGTTTGACCATCTGCTGCTGTTGAGAATATTTGGCTCTTCTTAGTTGGAATAGTTGTATTTCTTTCTATTAATGGAGTTGCAACTCCGCCTAATGTTTCTATTCCTAAAGTTAATGGAGTAACATCTAGAAGAAGTACATCCTTAACGTCTCCTGAAAGTACACCAGCTTGTATAGCTGCTCCTAGTGCAACACATTCATCTGGGTTAACTCCTTTAGTTGGCTCTTTTCCTGTAAAGTTTTTAACAGCTTCTTGAACTGCAGGAATTCTAGTAGATCCTCCTACAAGTACTATTTTATCTATTTCATTTATTGAAAGTCCTGAATCGCTAAGTGCTTTTCTCATAGGCTCTATACTAGCTTCTACTAAATCAGCAGTTAATTCATTAAATTTAGCTCTTGTTAAATCCATATCTATATGTTTTGGACCTGTAGCATCTGCAGTTATAAATGGTAAATTAATGTTTGTCTGCATAGCTGAAGATAATTCTATTTTAGCTTTTTCAGCAGCTTCTTTTAATCTTTGAAGCGCCATTTTGTCTTGTCTTAAATCTATACCATTTTCATTTTTAAAGTTTTGTGCAATGTAATCCATTATTCTGTTGTCGAAGTCATCTCCACCTAATTTAGTATTACCATTAGTTGCCTTAACTTCAAATACTCCATCACCTAGTTCTAGTATAGATACGTCAAATGTTCCTCCACCTAAGTCATATACAAATATCTTTTGATTTGTATCCATCTTGTCAAGGCCATAAGCAAGTGATGCTGCTGTTGGTTCGTTTATTATTCTTAAAACTTCAAGACCAGCTATTTTACCAGCATTTTTAGTAGCCTGTCTTTGGCTGTCATTAAAGTAAGCTGGAACAGTTATAACTGCTTGAGTTACTTTTTCTCCTAAATATGCTTCAGCATCAGCCTTTAATTTTTGTAATACTATTGCTGATATTTCTTCTGGTGAATACTTTTTATCATCAATAGCTACTCTATAATCAGTACCCATATGTCTTTTTATAGATATTATTGTTTTATCTGGGTTTGTTATTGCCTGTCTTTTAGCAACTTGACCTACTAGTCTGCTATCATCCTTTTGAAATGATACAACTGATGGTGTTGTTCTAGCTCCTTCTGCATTTGGTATTACAACTGGTTCTCCACCTTCCATAACTGCAACACAAGAGTTTGTTGTTCCTAAATCAATTCCTATTATTTTACCCATTTTGATTACCTCCTCATATATATGCTGGTTAGTTTGCAACTTTAACCATACTGTATCTTAAAACTTTATTTCCTTTTTTATATCCCTTTTGGAATACTTCTACTACTGAATTTTCTTTATAGTTATCATCTTCCACATGCATTACTGCATTATGAAAATTAGGATCAAAACCTTCTTCTATAGAAATTTCTTCTACACCTATTTTTTCAAAACTATCTTTAAACTGCTTTATAGTCATTTCTATGCCTTTTTTAATGTCATCTACACAACCCTCTACACACATAGCTCTTTCTAAATTGTCTAGTACAGGGAACATATGCTTTAGCACATCCTCACAGGCATCATCATAAATAGCTTCCTTTTCCTTAGTAGTTCTATTTCTGTAGTTATCATACTCTGAAACTACTCTTTCTAATCTATCTTTTAAAGCATTGTTTTCATTATTTAATTTAGTATTATCATCTTTAATATTCCTTATTTCGCTTTCAAGTTTTTCCTTTTGCTCCTGTAGCTCCTTTAAGAAAGTTTCTTTTTCATCCTTTTCTTCACTTTCCTTTTGGGATGTTTTTACATCCTCATTATCACATCTTTCTGCTTCTTCTTTTACTTTATTCTCTAATGTTTCCCCTTTTTCTTGCTCTTCATTTAAATTTTTTTCTTCTATTGTCAACTATATCACCGCCTTAATATTTTTATAACCTTTATTATTTATTTAGGTTATCTGAAGAATTCTTATTTAGAGTCTTTATAACTTCTCTTAATATGGATATCACCTTAGGATAATGCATTCTTGTAGGTCCAATAATGCCAATAGCACCTAAAGGTCTGTTGTTTATACTATAGACAGCAGATATAATACTACAGTCCTCTGCACCCTCTATAAAATTCTCAGTTCCAATTTTTATAGATACTTTGTTAGGATTAAGCCCTTCATTTAACAATAGTCTTATCTTTTCTTTGTCATCTAAAAGACTTAAAAATTTTCTCGCATTATCTATATCATTGTATTCTTGATAATTAAATATGTTTGTTGCTCCTCCTAAATAAAACTGAGATTCATCAATTTCTATTAGAGTTTCTGCCAGTGTACTTATTATAACACCTATACTTGAATAGCTATTTTCTAGTTCCTGCTCTATTTCATAAATGCACTTATTAAAAAACTCATCTACAGTTTTATATCTTAGCTTCTCATTGATATAATTATTAAATCTAAAAATCCATTCATTATCTATTTCTACATCCAACCTCACTATAGCATTTTTAACTAAAGCTGTATCTGTAACTATGGTCAAAAGTACATTAGAACCATCTATAGGTGTTAACTGTATATGTTTTATATAACTCTGTCTTAAAGAAGGTGCCTTTACAACGCATGTTAGCTTTGTAAGTTGTGACAATAACTCTGTCACGTCTTGAATGGCTTTATCCATTTGAAAAATTGCTAAATCCATAATGCTCTTTTGTATAGTAAGCTCATCTTCAGGTGATATTTTAGGTAATTGCATAAACTCATCTACATACAACCTGTAACCCTTATCTGAAGGTTTTCTCCCAGAGGAACTATGAAGTTGCTCTAAATAACCCATATCCTCTAAATCAGACATTTCATTTCTTATGGTTGCTGAGCTTATTCCTAAATCATATTTCTTTGCTATAGTCCTTGATCCAATGGGTTCTCCTGTGTTTATATAGTCGTGAATTATAGCTTGAAGTATTCTAATTTTTCTTTCATCTATATTCATAAATATCACCTCTTTTATTAGCACTCATTAGCATTGAGTGCTAACGACTATGTTTTAAACATATCACTCTAATTTTTTTTTGTCAACATAGAGTATGTAATATAAATTCAAATTAGTGTTATTTTATCTTATTTAACCATATTTTTCTCGTTATTTCTGCTTATTACTTTCATTTAATATACTTTTCAATTTAAACACTAGTATTTCTATATTATACTGTAACTAAGACACTAACCTCAGCTATTAATATTCATTTGTTATATTTCAATCCAAGTACTTTAATCTAACATAAAATCGCTCATTATAACATTGGATACCTGTATTCCCTCTTCTGATAAAAATATCCTATCTTCCTCTTCAATCATTAAATTCATAGCTTTATATTTATCTATAATATTCCCATATACATCATAAATATCTATACCATATCTATCTTTAAATTCTTTCTTTGAAATTCCTTGGATTTTTCTAAGTCCCATAAAAGCATACTCTTCCATGTTTTCTTTTGTAGAATTTTTATGCTTATCTACTTGAGCACTATTTTTACTTTCCATAAGCTCAATATAGTGGCATATATCCTCTTGGTTATAATATCTTTCATCATTTAAATAAGAGTGTGCTCCTGAACCACACCCTATATATTCTTCCAGGTTCCAGTAAATCAAATTGTGTCTGCACTTCTTACCTTGTCTAGCAAAATTAGATATTTCATATTGCTCATATAAATTTTCCTTTAAAAAATTTACCGTTTCTATATACATACTTCTCTCTTCTTCTTCTGATGGCAAAGATAATTTTTCTATATTTTTATAAAAAGCCGTACCTTCCTCAACTATAAGACTATAACAAGAAAGATGTTCTGGCTCCATATTTATTACATTTCTCAAAGTTTCCTTCCAATCTTCTAAGCTTTGATTAGGAAGACCAAACATAAGATCTATATTTATATTTTTAAATCCATAATCTCTAGCCATTTTATAGCTGTTTTTAAAATCCTCTAAAGTGTGAATTCTACCTAATGTTTTTAAAATATCATCTTGCCATGCCTGAAGTCCTATACTTAACCTATTTACTCCCATTTCCTTAAAAAACTTAATTTTTTCTTCTGTAAAAGTTCCTGGATTTCCTTCAACGGTAAATTCTAAATCCTTTTCTTTATTCAAACCATCCAAAGCCTCTTTTATAAATTTCCACGCATCTAAAGATAAATAGGTGGGAGTTCCCCCACCTATAAATATAGTACCAATTTTATTTTTAATTCCGCATATCTCTTTACTTAAAGCTTTAGCATAATTTATCATAAAAGATTCTTTACCACTAAAGGAAGGAAAATCACAGTAAAAACATTTTTGTTTGCAAAATGGAATATGAATATATAATCCTACTGATTCACCCATTTTAAATTCCTCCCTATCTTTACAAATATTAAATATCAAATATCAAATATCAAATATCAAATATTAAATATCAAATATTGCTGATTTTTAGTAAAACTAAAATTCTTCCTTAACTATTATTTCATCGGTCTAGCACCTAGTACCTAGTACCTAGTACCTAAATATATTCTCGAAAAAGGTATTAGTCAACTTTAAGTATAGACATAAATGCCTCTTGTGGAACTTCAACAGAACCTACCTGTCTCATTCTCTTCTTACCCTTCTTTTGTTTCTCCAGAAGCTTTCTCTTTCTAGATATATCTCCACCATAACATTTTGCAAGTACGTCTTTTCTTAGAGCTTTTACTGTTTCTCTTGCAATTATTTTAGAACCAACTGCCGCCTGTATTGGAATTTCAAACATTTGTCTTGGTATAATTTCTTTTAACTTTTCTGCAGTATTTCTTCCTCTGTTATAAGCTCTTTCCTTTGGCACTATCATAGAAAGTGCATCTACCACATCTCCATTTAAAAGTATGTCAAGCTTAACAAGTTCCGTTTCTTTATATCCATCAAGTTCATAATCTAAAGATGCATATCCTTTGGTTCTTGACTTTAACACATCAAAGAAATCATAAATTATCTCATTAAGTGGTAATTGATAATGAAGAACTACTCTTGTAGTTTCTATATATTCCATGTTTATGAAATTACCTCTTCTTTCTTGGCACAATTCCATTATGGATCCTACAAAATCAGAAGGTGTAATTATGGAAACTTTTACTATAGGCTCTTCCATATACCTAATCTCTGATGGATCTGGTAAATTAGTAGGATTAGTTATATCCATATTAGTTCCATCAGTTTTATGAACCTTATAAATAACAGAAGGCGCTGTAGTTATTATGTCTAAATCAAATTCTCTTTCAATTCTCTCTTGAATAATTTCCATATGCAAAAGTCCCAAGAAACCACATCTAAATCCAAAGCCAAGTGCTATAGATGTTTCTGGTTCAAACAATAGAGCTGCATCATTTATTTGTAGCTTTTCTAAAGCTTCTTTTAATTCATCATATTTAGCTCCATCCACTGGATAAATTCCACTGTAAACCATTGGTATAGCAGGTCTATACCCTGGAAGAGCTTCTTCTGTAGGCCTTTTAGATTCTGTTACTGTATCACCTACACGAGCATCTCTTACATTTTTAATTGATGCTGTAAAATATCCAACATCTCCTGCTTTTAACTCTTCCACTGGATAAAAGTTAGGAGCAAAAATACCTACTTCGGTAACTTCATATTCTTTTCCAGTAGACATAAACTTCATTTTAGTTCCCTGTTTTATAGTTCCATTTTTAATTCTTATAAAAGAAACAACACCCTTGTAACTATCATAGTAAGAGTCAAACACCAATGCTTTTAAAGGAGCTTCTTCATCCCCTGAAGGTGCTGGCACCTTTTCTACTATAGCCTCTAAAACATCCTTTATATTTAATCCTGTTTTAGCTGATACAACTGGTGCATCATGAGCTTCTATACCTATTACATCTTCAATTTCCTCTTTTACTTCCTCTGGTCTTGCACTAGGTAAATCCGCCTTATTTATTACAGGAACTACTTCTAGGTTGTGATCCACTGCTAAGTAACAGTTAGCTAATGTTTGAGCCTGAATACCCTGAGTAGCATCTACTACTAAAATAGCTCCTTCACAAGCTGCTAAACTTCTTGAAACCTCATAATTGAAGTCTACATGTCCTGGAGTATCTATTAAATTTAATATATATTCTTTTCCATCTTCGCTTTTATATACTAATCTAACTGCCTTAGACTTTATAGTTATTCCTCTTTCTCTCTCTAATTCCATACTATCAAGAACCTGCTCTTCCATTTCTCTACGAGTCAATGTTCCAGTTTCTTCTATCAATCTATCCGCAAGCGTAGACTTACCATGGTCTATATGCGCCACTATAGAAAAGTTTCTTATGTACTTTTGTCTTTCACCTTTCATTTATACTACCGCCTTTCTAAACTTAGCCTATGTAAAAACTATTTTTTTCTCAATCGTTATCTTTTAAACTATTTTTTATAATTCAATATTATTTATACATATAGTAATCCTTTTTAAGGTAAACTAAATCACAGTAAATTATACCACAACAACCGCAACTTATGTCAAGACATAAGAAAATTGTGACGTTGTCACAATTTTCAGTGGGCCAAAATTAGTGTGCTAGTTGGCCAGTGTGCTAGAGGGCTAAAATTAGTGTGCTAGGGAAGGATAATTTTTCTTCATTGCATTACGAAAAATTTTAGAATGTAAAAAAGATAGCTAACATAATTTCACAACGTGAAATTATGTTAGCTATCTTTTCGGACTTAATTTAAATCTTTTATTGGCGACAGCCAGACTAAATATATAAATATCAAATAATGTGGATTTTCTTCATTTTATTCAGAAAATCTTTAATTTATAAATAAAAAAGCGCTTATAATCTTTTAGGCGTAGCCTTTAGAAAAGTTATATGATACTTATTAAAATAAAATAGTAACTAAAATTTAATTCATTTTGCCGTAAGGCAATTGTTTGTATAAATCTTAGTTTGTAGGGGAGAAAAAGTAAGAGATAAAAAGTAAGAAGTAAGAGTAAAGGTTAAAACTCAAGGAGTTTTTTATAATTAATTTGTGAATAAGTAAAAGGTAATAGTTGTGGTTAAAATTCAGAAAAGCTGAATTTTTGAAGAACTATTGCTTAAAGGGCTGATAAGCCCGCAGACCGATAGGTCACAAAAATAGCCATACTTTCACTTACCACATAAAACCTTAATAATATTAATAATTAGTTTCCAGTTACATTTTTATTTTAAATTTTCACAAAAGTAGGTTACCCCAACCATCTTCTATAATAAATTTTTCATTACAAATCAGCAGGCTACGCCAAAAGAACTTTTCAAGTGCTCAACTCCTGACTTTTTACCTTATAGCTTGTTTTACTATTACATTTATTTAATTAAAGATTTTCCATAACGCAGTGGAGGACAATCCTCATTCACTCTTACTTCTTACCCCTTACTTAATTCTCAATTGTCCATTGTCCATTGTCACTTCTTACTTCCTCTACAAATTCTAATTTAAGAAATTCCATAGGAATTTCAACATTAATTGATATTTGATATTTGATATTTCTATATTTTCGCTGGCTACCGCCAATAAAAGATTTTTTAAGCCCTTAAAGAAAATATGTAACTGCTTTGTTTAATGAAACAGTTATATCTTTTCTTACTATACTATTCTTCATATTCAATTAAAGATTTTCCGTAACATAGTGGAGGAAAATCATCCTTTAGTAGGCCGTTCTCTCCCGTGACGATATATGCATGAACTGAAAAATCTGATTTTAATGGAGTGATAAATGTGAAATTTAGGACTATTGAACTAGCCTTAGAACTTCTTTATTTGTCCATTTAAAGCACCGTTAAGAAGTTTTCATTGCCTAAGCGAGGCACGAGTGAGTTTGAAAACTTTAGGGGCTTTAAATGGACAAATATTAGAAATTCTTGGCGTATTGTTCAAGTCCAAAATTGCACATTTATCACGGAATTAAAATCAGATTTTTCCTATGCACTTACGTCTCAACATATCTTTATTGTTTTCTGTTTAGGTGTTCTGCTAAGATTCTTGCTATATATTTGCCTGTGCGTTTAGCTTCATCGGTGGTATTTACATAAGATCCCATTTCAATTAAAATAACATTCTTACTCTTATTTTGATTAAAATGTCTACTTCCTCTATCATAATAATATATCTTTTGCTTCCTTAAAAAATTTGGATACAATTTATCACATATGGAAACTAACTTATTTGTCAAAGCCAAAGTATCCTTTAAATTTGGACTACTTTTATCTATTACAAACATAGCTCTTGCAATATCTTCCCCATTTAACTTAGTTGTAACTAAACTTTTGTCTGATGGTGAATCCCTATGTAAATCTATTATTAATTTAAAATCACCATACTTCTTTAGATATCTATCTAAAGTCTCACCAGATTTTACATAACACTTTGGATATATACTATCGTGAATAGTTTTATCATGTATTACACATATACCATAATTCTGCATCAACTCATTTGCTAATACATCTCCCACAGCACATATATTTACATTTTGATCTTCACTGCTAGGATTTCCTGGTCTAAAACTTTCATGGGTATGAGTGTGATATATAAGCACTTCTGGTTTATTCATGTTTAAAGTTTTCTTAAGACTGCTGTCATAAGCTGGGCTTTGAGTGTTCTTACTACTTGCATCGTTGTCCTTCACCTCTCTGCAAACTTCTTTATCGTCTAATTCAAAAGGATTTACAACTACTTTCCCCTCTTTATCATACACTCTATCCTGTTCTTTATTATTCTTTTGATTTCCTGTTGTTTGTTTTGATTTATCCTTATCTATAATTGCTATTTCTTTTTTTAATATAGACTTAGGATTTTTAATACCTAGTGCCTGCAAAAAGCTTTCTTTTAAAGAATTAGTATTCAAAAGGTCATTGTTTACTACCTTTACTGTTGGAATAGAATAATTTAATACCTTTACATAAAAAGATGATTTGCCTTTTTCTCCTTCTATATCATAACCTCTTACCAATTGAGGACTTATTAGAGTAATTATCATGATCACTACTATGCAAGATATACTCATTATAAGCTTAAATTTCTTATTAAAATTCAAGTCAATTTCTCTATTTATTTTTTTGTAATCCAATTTTATTCCTCCCCTTTGTTTATATTGTTCTTAATTTATATAATATTAAAGAGGAATAAAATATATTACTACCTTTATTAAATTTGTAAAATTTTTTAAAAAATACGTTTAAAATGTTATTTTTTTAATTCAGATATTTATTTATATCTTCAAGTTCTAAGGCTGGTTGTAAAGCTATGTTTATTCCATTGGCTACTATCTTTGTAACAGATTCTACTACCATATCTACTTCTTTAGGTGTAACCATTAAATTTCCTACGTATGGATCTAATACCTCCTGTATGAGTTTCTGCTTTTCATTTCTATTTAGTTCTTTTAACATATTATAAAACTTACTTCCTGTTTCTGATTGGCTTATAAGTGCATCTACCACTAAATCTATGGTATCATTGGCCATGGTTGCAGCATCTACTACTGTAGGAATTCCTATAGCTATTACTGGAACATTTAATGTCTTTTCACTTAATTCCATTCTCCTGTTTCCAACGCCAGAACCTGGTGATATGCCTGTGCTTCCTATTTGAATGGTACTATTAACTCTATTAAGTTTTCTAGAAGCCAGTGCATCTATACATATAACTAAATTAGGCTTTACCTTATCTACTACAGATCTTACTATTTCACTGCTTTCTATTCCAGTGGTTCCCAAAACTCCTGGTGCTACAGCACAAACTGACCTTATTCCCTCATCTATTTCATTAGGCACTAGCTGTTTTAAATGTCTAGTTATCATTAATTGTGAAACTACTTTAGGGCCTAAAGCATCAGGAGTTACCTTTTCATTTCCAAGTCCCACCACCATAGCTGTCATACTGTCATCCAATTTAATTAAGGCGGATAATTCCTTTGCAAGTACTTTACTTATATTATCTTTAGTATCTGCATCATAGTGTGCAAACTCTGGCATATCTATAGTTATGTAATCACCCTTAGGTTTTCCCATGGCCTTTTCACCAGTTTCATTCACCACTTTAACTCTTGTTACCCGTATATTATCCTCCTCATACTCTTGTACTTCTACTCCAGGCATTTCTACATTGTTTTGTTGCTTGTATATTTCCCTAGCTTCCACTGCTAAATCAGTTCTTATGCTAAACATTACCCTACACTCCTTTTTCATAAATTTTAAGAGCTTCTTTTATTTTATAGTATTCTACAAATATTTTTGTTTTATCCTGTAACTATGTTTTTAGCAGTGATAATTCAAATTACTAATGGCTGTATAAATAAATTACTCTTGAAGTCATATATAATTAATGCTATAATAGCATTTGTTAAATATATATATAAATATATATTATCGCGTATGCAGATTTCCCCAAAGCTGCAAAACCCTACAAAAATACAAGGGGGTGAAAAAGAATGGCAAACATTAAATCAGCTAAGAAAAGAATAAAAGTTATAGAAACTAAAACTCTTAGAAACAAGATGATAAAATCTGCTTTAAAAACTCAAATTAAAAAGTTTGAGACTGCAATAGCAGAAAAAAATCTTGAAGAAGCTAAGGTTCAATATACAGCTACTGCTAGAGCTTTAGATATGGCTATATCTAAAGGTATATTACATAAGAACAAAGCTTCAAGAAAGAAATCTAGATTAGCAGCAAAATTAGCTCAATTATCTGCTTAATAATTAAACCGGTGTATATACACCGGTTTGTTATTTTTACGCTATGCTATTAAAGTGCTCATAATTAAAAGTTCCAATTCTACTTTATTATCCACTGAGGAACTTTTTATTTTTTTCTCTGATTCTATACATGCATTCAAAATATTTTTTAATTGTTGCTCTTTAAATGCAGTGCTTTGTCTCATCATATTTTCACAAACATAGGGATGAAGTTTTAATTCTTTAATCAAATCTTCCTTGGTTTTACCAGCCTTTATACCCAATTTTAAGCTTAAAAGAATTCTAAATTGTCTTTCTATCATACTTAAAATCACAGTAATGGACTCGCCCCTATATATAAGTTCATTTACTATATCTATGCCTTTATTTACATTTCTTCTTGAAAGGGAATCCACCAAATTGAATATATCATTTTCTCCCCTTTGAGGTAGTATCTCCTCTATGTCTTTTCTTTCTATATCTCTTCCCTCAGTATAGGCACAAAGTTTTTCCACTTCATTTTCTACTATATTTATATTGTTATCTACCACTGAACAGAAAAAACTTAAATTATTTTTATCTATTTTTTTCTTTCTAATGTCAAACATTTCCTTTACCCTCTTTTGTAAATCCATCCCTTTTAATTTATCTAACTTACATGCACATACTTCTTTTATAGCTGCAAGTTTATTGAAGTTCTTTGAGGGTTTTTCTCTTTCAGATTCCAAAGAATAATACATTATTATTACTGATTGAGGAGGTATGCTTTTCAAATACTCCTTTAACTCACTTACAAATCCTTCTTCTTTATCCTTGCTTAAAATTTTAAAATTATAAATTTCAATTAATTTTTTTTCACTCATAAAGGGCAATGTCTCACAGGCATTAATTATTGAATCCATAGATTCCAATTTACTTCCATCTATCTTCACATAGTTAAATTCCATAAAATCTTCTGATAAAATTTTATTTTTTATGCTATCTATTGTATCCCTTATGAGCTTCATATCTATGCTGCACAATAAATATGCATTAGATATTTTATTTTCTTTTATGTTTTTTTCTAGCTCAAATAGTTTAACGTTCATTATAGTATCTCTCCTAAATTTAATTATCTATATAATCATTATATCAGTTATTTACTATTTCTAAAATATCCTTCTGTTTTACATAATTTTTTAGAAGAATAAAATGTAAATAAAAAGCCAGTAGACCTACTGCATAGCATGGATTAAATTTTATAATTGGCGGTGACAAAGCCAGTAATATCTTATTCCCTCCTTCTATAGCAGTTAAAACTGAATATAGAAGGTACCCTATGCCGCTAAATAACTTTTTAAAACATATAAAAATTATACCTAAGTTACCTAATACTATAGCTATAGAATATATAGGAATTAAAAATATATTCCCTAACAAAAAACTTGTGCTTACATCATTCATAGTAAAAGCTATGTATGGCAAAGTAAAAATTTGAGCACTTAAGGATATGCTTATACTTTCATTTAAGAATTCCGGAAGTTTATATAGATATCTACTTATTTTTTTGCTATATAAAAGTATTCCAAGCGTAGCTAAAAAAGATAGATTAAAGCCCACATCCAATATATAATAAGGCCTTATGAAAAGCAGTATTATAGCAGCTAAGGCAAGGGCTGATAGAGCATCATATTTTTCATATAGCTTTTTAGAAAATTTACATACCACTATCATAATATATGCCCTTATAGCCGACGCCTTCAATCCCGTAAATACAACATATATAAATGTGGCCAGTGCCCCTATCCTTTCTTTAAATATTTTTTCAAGCATCTTATAAACTATTGATATATGAAATCCTGAAACACAAAGTATATGAACTATTCCAAGCCTTGCATAATCCTTTTTTGTATTATAAGACAAGTATTTACTATCTCCGCAACATAATGCCATTATAAGTGAACTCTTATCCTTTCCTAATATTTTTTTGTACTTTTCATAAATTTTTGATTTAAAAATATTCATTTTGTATATCATATCTTTTTCTTTAACATTGTAGTTTTCTACAAAAAATTTTCCTATTATGCCCTTTTCATAATCTATATTTTTTATATAATTTCCTTCAGCACAAATCTTCATTCCTTCCTTTAATCCGCCTGTACTGCCGCATAGATATATTTTTCTTCCCCTGAAACTTGCTGTATAAACACCCATTTTTTTATCCATTACCCTAAAGCTTTGCCCATTACATGGACTTATATTGAAATAAAGATTAATGCAAATCATGCCTAAAATTATAAAACATATATTTACAAAAAAGAATTTTTTATAATCTAAAGTAAAGAAAAATGGAATAACTATTGAAAAAACAAAGACAATACTTAAAATATTGCTTATTGGGTATATTAAAAAGGCTACTAAGCCAATTATCATAAAAAACAAGTAATAAATAAGCGGTCTATTGTACACAAAAATACACCTCCCTTTATATTGTTGCCATATAAAAGGAAGTGTAATCTTTTTTCACATTTTATAAACAGAACTCTAACCTTCAGATGGAGTTTTTACTCCATCTGAAGGTTAGAGTTCGTTATCCAGGGACGTAGCTGCCGTTATCTCCCACTTTGTTAGAAGTGGGAGTGTTACGGCAGGTAGTCATCGGATAAATTATATTA
The DNA here is from genome assembly GCF_901447495.1 of Haloimpatiens lingqiaonensis. Classification (GTDB taxonomy): domain Bacteria; phylum Bacillota; class Clostridia; order Clostridiales; family Clostridiaceae; genus Haloimpatiens; species Haloimpatiens lingqiaonensis. The sequence goes on along the minus strand of NZ_CABDWS010000022.1, from coordinate 2,575 downwards.
AAAATACTAAGAATGGAAGAATGATACTCAAGAAAAACAACACATTTGATATTCTATTTTTAAATAGCATCCTTTCTTTTTCTTTAAACTCTATACCCATTAATACTACTAATAAATTCAAAAGCACTAAATAAATATCATATGCAAAATCACCAGATATATATTTAATAATATTAAACATAAGCACTGGTAAAACTCCAAGCACTACAGTTTTTAAAGCCTTTAAACTAAAAGAATTTATCTTTTCTTCTTCTTTCCATCTATATTCCCTACTGTTAAATTCCTTAAAAATAGCTGTACCCATAATAGGCATTGTTATAAAATTCAAATATAAATAAAAATACATAGGTACCATTTTATCTATATTTAAAGCGTGAAAAGCACACATGTTGGCTCCCTGAAAAATAGAAACATAAACAAAATACCATGCCATATTTTGAAAAAACTTTTTAAAACTTTTACTACTATTTATAAGAACCTTACAACTTTCTAAATTAAACTTTTCTGAAAACACATGGCATATCTTTTTTAAAATGTTGCTGCATCCTTCTCCTAAAGCTATGGATATATAACAATGATTTAAATAAGACAAATCTTTTAGATTTTCACCTGCCATAGCTACATTATATCCTCTTTGTTTTAGAGTTTTAGCTACTCTAGATTTAGAATTATCATCTATGTTAGATAGTATGCTAACTTTGCCAATACTGTAATTTAGTTGCTCATCATTCATGTAACTTATCTCTACTCCAGATAAAACTTCATCTACTTTTGTTATTAGTTTAATTTCTTTTCCTATAGAATAAACTGTAAGCTTGTTATCCTTAGTTAAAAACATAGGTTTTATACAGTTAGTCTTATAATAATTTAAATCTTCTTCATATTTTTCCTTTAGGGGATTGTAAAAAGCTAAAAGCCCTTCAAAAACTAAGTTACTTTCTATATTTTCATTTAAACTAGGTTCATAGCTAAAGGCTCGCGAAGCTATAGCTACTACATTTAAACATTGTCCACATAACTGAAGATTTACATTTTTTATTTTAATAATATCCTCTTTAGTTATTTCCCTTTCCACACCACTTAATCTTATGTGAGTGCATCTTTCCAATATATAATCTAAAAAACCTTTTACATTTGCCCTGTAGTTTTCATCTACTCTATTAATTGTAGTTACAGTTTTTCTTATAGGATCCATAGGTATCTCTGCAATCTTAGGATATTTAGCCTCTAGATTACTTTTATGAATGTTATATATTTTAGAGAATTCCATAAGCTCTAACTCTTCTAATTCTTCTCTCTCCACTGCTTTTTCTGGAGAGTGCTTTAAACCACTGCATAAAATAGCTATAGAAATAAATCTCTCTATATCCTCATCAAAATTAAATTCTACACTATGAACTTCCCTTAATTCTGCATTTATATATATATTCTTAAACTCCATTGACTCATCTGATAAAGTTCCCATTTTTTCAAAAGCTACTATGTCTAAGTTGCTTATATCATATAAAGATGACATGTTTTTCAAAAACATACCTTGCTTTTTTAACTTAAATATAGAAATGTTGTAAGATAAAAACATCACTATTAACATAAGATTAGATGCATATATGGATGAAATTCTTCCTAAATTATTTCCTACTCCATTTAAATTTATCCCTTCTCTAAAGCTCAAGAACAACTCTATAAAAATAAATAAAATCCAAATATACCCTATTAAATTCAGTTTACTAAACAAATGTTTTTTAAACTCTTCTCCTCTATTACCATCTTTAAAAGCCATTTGTACTACTTCTCCAATTTGTGTGTTCATGCCTGTAGCTACCACTATACCAATGCCTTCTCCTTCCTTTACATAGGAGGATTTAAACAGTATATTGCTCATTTGGGACAAACCTATGTCCCTCTCTTCAATTTTAGTTTCGTATTTTTCCACCAAATAAATTTCACCAGTTACAGAGTTCTCTTTAACTTTTAAGTTTTTTCCACTTATAAGTCTTAAATCTGCTGGCACTATACTGCCTTTATTCACACAAACTATATCTCCTACCACCAGTTCTTCCACAGGAATTATTATATCCTTTCCATTTCTAATGACTTGTACATTATAAGAGTTTAATTTATCGATTTGACTTAATCCCTTAAATCTTTCCTTTTCTAATTTCACTACTATTATAAGGTTTAATACAAAAAATACTGTTATAAACGCTGCCCAAATATAATTTTTACTATACATTAAAATTATCACATTCACCATGTATATAACAAAAAACATATTTCTCAATTGGTTTAAAATTAGCTTATAATCACTCTTTTTCTCTGGTCTTTCTATAGTATTATCACCATTTTCTTCCCTAGCTTTTAATATTTGCTCTTCATTTAGCCCACGATAAACATCGCTATTTAACGTTTTTACCACATAACTCCATGTGTAATTGTACCAGTCCATATATACCACACTCTCTGCATAATTTTTTATTTAATCTATTTAGATTTTTATATAAAATTTCTAAAACCAATTATTGTTTATATAGTTTATATTTTAACTTAAAAGTTCTATGTATTCAAAAGCTTTTCC
>NZ_CABDWS010000021.1 GCF_901447495.1 Haloimpatiens lingqiaonensis | reverse complement strand
ACTGACAACCTCCCGTGTGATTAATTGAGTAATAACTTTTATATATCACGGAAACCGTCGGTGTGCCATATTTATTTTTTGGTAGCATTACCAATTTGACTTTTTATTTTGCAGAACTAAAGTTATTTATAAAAAATCTGCCTTTAAATCCATAAAAAATTGTAACTTAGAACCCTTTACAACTTTACTACTTCTTTAATGGCAGATTTTTATATAAATCCTAAAAATATATTAATTTATTATTCCTTCTAGCTGCTTAAATAATTTAGTGTCTTGTTGTTTAAAATATACTTAAATCCAATTGTTTAGATAGCTCTTCCATAACTTTTATTCCAGCTAAACTATTTCCCTTCTCATCTAGAGCAGGTCCTAAAACCGCTACTCCCATTCTTCTTGGTACGCAAGCTAGTATTCCTCCGCCTACACCACTTTTAGCAGGTACGCCTATTTGCACAGCAAATTTTCCTGAAGCATCATACATGCCACAAGTAACCATTATGGTTTTTACTATCCTAGCCACATCTCTTGGCACAACTCTTTCACCACTCCAAGGCATTATGCCGTCATTAGCAAGCATAGCTCCTATTCTAGCTAAGTCCCGGCAAGTTACCTCTATAGAGCACTGTTTAAAATAAACATTCAATATTTCTTCAACATTTCCATCTAATACACCAGTGCCCTTCATAAAGTATGCAAGAGCTCTATTTCTGTCTCCTGTTTCCTTTTCAGATTTGTAAACGCTGTCATTAATACCTATATTAGGGTTATTACTTATTTTTCTAGTAAACTTAAGTATTCTTTCAAAAACTTCCTCCGAATCCTTTCCTGCTATCATAGATACTGTAGCAATGGCACCAGCATTTATCATAGGATTTATAGGTTTGTGGGCATCTTTTATTTCTAAATTTACTATAGAGTTAAAGGACGTATCTGTTGGTTCCATACCAACCTTGGAAAATACATAATCCTTTCCATTGTCTAATATAGCCAACATAAGTGTTACTATTTTAGATATACTTTGAATTGTAAATTTAGTATCGCTATCTCCTGCACAGTGTTCTTCTCCCCCTAGCGTGGATATACAAATGCCCAATAAATTTGAATCAACTTTAGAAAGCTCTGGTATATAAGAGGCTACCTGTCCTTCTTTAGTCCATTTCCTGTTGTTTTCAATTATAGAATTCAGTAATCTATTCATTTTAACTCCCCCTAAAAGTATTCCTTTTGCATATTTCCATATATATTATATATCCTTTTTGAGAATGTTGAAAGCAAATTATCGCAACTGACGTATATCTGATTTGATCAATTCAAAAACCGCATAATAGAGAAGATTTAGATTAGTTAATAATAGCCAATAATACTCTTAAAAATTTATTATGTTACAACGAAAAACCCTTCAACTTTGAAATATTAAATTTCAAGGTTGAAGGGTTTTTTATAGCTGGTGCCGGTGGCCGGATTCGAACCGGCACGGTGTTGCCACCGGTGGATTTTGAGTCCACTACGTCTGCCAATTCCATCACACCGGCATATCTCACGAAAATTATAATACCATAGATTTCATTTATATGCAAGTAATTTTTATAAAAAAATTCTCATAGACTAGTAACCTATTTAGCATATTCTCGGCAATATCTGCCCATCCAACTCTCCCAATATCCTTTCACCACCAAAATAATTTTCAATATATACAAAAGAATTTTCATCTGTAAATTCCCCTATAATGCTTGCTTGGGAATCACATTGCTTTCTCAAATCCTCCAGCAATGCAAGAGAAGCTTCTTTATCCACAACAATTATCATTCTTCCCTCACAGGCCAAATAAAGAGGATTTATTCCCAGCATACTGTTTATAGCATCTACTTCCTTTCTTATAGGAATATCCTTTTCAAAAAGATGTACGCCTAATCCAGATTTTTTAGATATTTCATTTAATACTTCTCCTACACCACCCCTTGTAGGATCCCTCATAAACTTTATATGAGGATAATATTTTTTTAAACACTTTAAAATATGATTAAGAGGCTGACAATCACTTTTTATATCCCCTGTAACCTTTAAATTATATCTGTCCACAGCAATGGCAGTACCATGTTCTCCAACAGTTCCAGTTATTATAACTTTATCACCAGCTGCTATATATTTAGATACATAACCATCTAAAACTCCAATTCCTGTAGTATTTATAAATATCTTATCCCCCTTACCTTTAGGCACTACCTTTGTGTCTCCAGTAACTATAGATACTTTAGCCATAATACAAGTTCTCTTCATAGACTCTACAATTTTAATTAAATCCTCTTTGCTAAATCCCTCTTCTATAATAAAAGCCGAACTTAAATATAAAGGCTCTGCCCCACAAGCTACCAAGTCATTTATGGTGCCAGATACAGCTAATTTTCCTATATCTCCTCCCCTAAAAAATATAGGATTTACCACAAAAGAATCCGTTGTAAATGCAATTTTTTTAGAAGGAAGATTTATAATTGCTGAATCATCATTTTCTAACAAAATATCATTGTTAAAATTTTTATAAAAAACATCTCCTATTAACTCTTGAGTATGCTTTCCTCCTTCTCCATGAATAAGCTGTATATAATTTTCACCCATTTTTATTCTCCCCCAATCCTTAACCTTTATATTACTTACTCAACTTTTTCACATGATTTTCAAGCTTCCCTATGGTATTTATAATAAACTGAACAAGCCCCTTCTTCTGACACCATGCATGGCCCTACAGGTTTTTCAGGGTTACACACCTTTCTAAAAAGACTGCATTGAAAGGGATATATATTGCCAAGAAGCACATCTTTACATCTACAAGCTTTATAATCATTATTACAAACCTTATGACCATTTCTAAATTGCTCTTTTATTAAGTACTCATCCTTATAAAACTTTTTATTAAAATGCTTTTGTAAATGAAATCTCTTTTCAGCATCTATAGTTGAATATTTATCATTTATAATTAACGCTGAATTTTCAACATTGCCAATTCCCCTCCAAACCACATCTTCTATTTTAAATACATCTTTTATTAAACTTTGTGCCAACTTGTTTCCCTTAGTGCTTGCCCATTTTATATATAAATTTTTAAATCCAATTTGTTTTTTACCTTCTGCTTTTTTATAAATATCCCTAATTAAAAAATATATTGAAGCCAATATTTCTTTCCCTTCAAAACCACTTATCACTGCTGGTATCTTATACTTTTCATAAACAAATTTAAATCTGTCTCCACCTGCTATTACTGCCACATTTCCTGGACAAATTATGCCGTGGATTTTTTTATACTTGCTACTAAGGATTTTATTAAGTATTGGTGGCATTATCTTTATTGATGTTAATACTGATAAATTCTTTATATTTTCCTCATGAACTTTCCTTATAATTGTTGCAATAGCTGGCGCTGTAGTTTCAAACCCTACTGCTAAAAATACAACTTCCTTAGGATACAGTTCCCTTGCTATGGAAATCACTTCACTTATAGAATAAACTATCCTAATGTCTCTCCCTTGAGATTTTGCCACAACTAAGCTGCAATTATTCCCTGAAACCTTAACTAAATCTCCAAAGGTTATTATGGTTATATCCTTTGAAGATAAATACACTGCCTTATCTATATAGTCTTCATTAGTAACACATACAGGGCATCCCGGCCCTGATAATAAATTTATTTTATTAGAAATAACACTGTTTATACCATACTTAGCTATAGAATTAGTGTGAGTACCGCACACTTCCATTATATTTATATTTTCTTCATCTATAAGATTTGCATATTTGTTTATATTATTTATTACCCTTTGCAAATTATCTACCTTTTTAATTTCCATTTTACCCCTCATCTTCTTCCAACATTTCTTTCAAAGCACAATCTAAATAATTAAAATATTCTTCCTGTATCTTTTCAATGGCAAACCCAGCATGAACTAATACATAGTCCCCATTTTTAGGATTTTCTAAAAGCTCCACATTGACACAAGTTTCTATTCCTTTAATGTCCACTAGGGCAAAGGGCAAATCTAAAGTTTTTATTTTTCCACCTACTGCAAGGCACATAATATACACCTTCTTACAAATATCAACTATCAAATATTATTGATTTTCATTAGTAACCTAAATCACTCTTTCTTTGTTATCTTTTATCTCCACTTTGTTATTTATTATTTATACTTTGTTATTTATTATTTATACTCTGTTATTTACTATTTCTTCCGCTATAGCAACTTGTCCTAAAGAAATTCCGCTATCATTAGTAGGTATTTTTTCATTAAAAAATACTTGAAATCCTTGATCCTTTAAACCTCTATAGGTATTTTTTAAAATATATCTATTTTCAAAAACTCCTCCACTTAAAACAACTATATTTATTTTAAATTGTTCTCTTAATCTATTAGCCATTTCTACTGTAATATTAATGATTGTATTGTGAAATTTTGCACTTATTTCTGAACTTTTTATATTTCGTTGCATATCTTTTAATAAATCCATAAGCATAGGTGAATAATCTACTATATACATACTATCATCCTGTTTTTTATCTAATACATCCTCTATCACATAGGGATAGCTCTCCTTAATTCTTTCATCTAAAATATCCTCTAGCTCTATAGCCCCTTGTGCATCGTAACTTATTATCTCTCTTAACCCCAAAATAGAACTGACCGCGTCAAATAATCGCCCCACACTAGAGGTTTTATAGCAATTCAAATCGTTATCTAATGCTGACCATAAATTTTCTATAGTTTTTTCCCACAACTTTTCATAAGACTTTATTAAACACTCCTCTGAAAATTCCTCAGCAGTTTTTAATTCATAATCAGTATTGTAATCACCACTTTCCAATTTAATCTTTGCTTTTTCTAATGAAGATTTTATTTGGTTCAATCCAATATTCATTATTTCTCCATCTTCAATATTTTTTAAATAACTTATTCCTATTTTCCATATATTTTTTTGAGCAGAATCTCCCCCTTGAATTTTTGTGTATTTAAAATGTGCTGCTCTTTTAAAATCTTTTCTATTTCCAATAAAAAACTCTCCCCCCCAGCTATTCCCGTCCAACCCATAGCCAGTGCCGTCATATATTATGCCTATAACCTTATCCATTATATTATGTTCTAACATGCAACTTGCCATGTGAGCATGATGGTGCTGAATAGGAACTTTAACAGAGTTTAAACTCTTTCCATAGACAGTGGACATATAATTGGGATGCATATCAAAAGATACAATTCTCTCTTGAAACTGGAATATATTTTTCATGTTTTTTATACATTTTAAGTATTCCTTATAGACCTTTAGCTCTTTTAAATCTCCAAAGTATTGACTCATATATGATATGCCATTTAAAGAAAAAGAAAATGTACCTTTTTGTTCTCCTCCAAGGGCTAATATTTTGTTATTTATATTTTCATGTAAACAGTAAGGAGAAAATCCCCTTCCAGGTCTACTTATGATAACTTTGTCTTCTACCACTTTAACTACAGAATCATCCACTGGAGTATTTATTTTCCTGTTGTTAAGTAAAAAAAATTCTACTATAGTAGAAAGATTTTCTAGTGCCCCCGCATCTGTGTATTCCGTGGGACTACCACTTATATTTCCACTAGTCATCACAAGTGGTGGCAAATCTTCTAAAAATAATAAATTATGCATTGGAGTGTATGGGAGCATTACCCCATAACTTCTCATATTAGGTGCTATATATTGACATATATTACTGTTATATTTTTTTCTTAAAAGCACTATAGGCCTTTTATTACTAATGAGAATTTCCTCTTCCCTTTTACTAACTTCACAGTATTTTTTAACTTCCCCAATATCCTTCATCATCATGGCTAAAGGTTTATGTGGTCTTTTTTTTCTATTTCTAATTTTCAAAACTGCTTCTTCATTAAGAGCATTGCACACTATATGAAAACCACCTATGCCTTTAATGCCTAAAATTTTACCTTGATTTAAAAGCAATGCACATTCCTTTATCTCATCTTCACACTGTACTCTTTTTCCTTTATTATCTGTTAAAATAAGTTCTGGCTTCATTATATTTTATCCCCTTCAACCTTTCTAATAATAGCCATAAGTTCCTCCATATCTTCATAATTTACCTTTACCTTCGTATTGTTATCTACTACTTGACTGTTTAAGTCCCTAAGGTGATCTAAAAGATTTTCCTCAGTTATATGACTACTATGATCTACCGAAATTTCTATATTGCTTACCCTTTTCAAATTATTTCTGTTGCAAATTTCTTTAACTGCACTAGAAATATTCTGCATCAAAAATGAATCATGCATTTTTCCACCACCCCTATTTTGTTTTTTAACTAATAAAACTTTTCCCTACATATTATAATTATTTTTCTAATATAAAATTTATATTTTATATAAATCTTACAAAAGCCACCATAGTTCATGTACCTGATAATTGATATTTGTAATTCATAATTTAACTTAACACATATATGTTATTTTATTGTACACTTGATTTTTTATATGATTAAATTTTTCTAAAAGCTCCGTACTTAATTCTGTTCCATAATTAACATTTACCCCCTCTATTCCTATAATATATCCCGTTACATTTTTCATGCTATAGCTATTCAAAAGCTTTATTAGGCTTAACTGATGCTGTGAATATCCCTTTTCAAAAAAATTTTTGTTATCCTTAATATTCAAGGCAGTAATTTTTCCTGGTTCTATTCCATAAAGAGTGCAATCTAAAATAATTATAAAGTCATCCTTATCTATAAAACTTAAACAATAATCCACATCTGTTTCCCCTAATATAACTTCAAAACCCAAACTTTCTAAATCATTCTTTAACTCTTCCCCAATTAATATACCAACAGCATCGTCTTTCATTATCCTATTTCCTATGGCTATAATCTTTTTTCCCATAAATACCCCAACTTCTATATTTTTTATTTGAAATTATTTTTATAGATATAATTTTTAAATCTTTCTTAAATATACTCTTATGCTATTATACTTTTTAATTCTGCTATTACATGATATTTATATACTTATGACTTTATCCATAATTTCCATACTAATATTTTATTTCATATGCTTTACCTTCATTACACTATACGTATATCCAAAGTAGAAAATTTTTCGCTCAAAACATGAGTAGCACAAGAAACGCAAGGATCAAAAGACCTAACTATTCTTCCTATTTCTGTAGGATTTTTAGGATTATCCACTTGGGTACCAATCAATGCTTCCTCTAGTGCACCGACTATTCCCTTAGAATCCTTAGGAGATAAATTCCAAGTACTTGGTGTTATTATTGTATAATTCTTTATTTCTCCCTCTTGTATATTTGTATAATGAGCTAGTGCTCCACGGGTAGTATCTATAAATCCGTATCCTACAGCATTTTTAGGTAAAGTAAATGCTTTATTAGTACTATCTTTAGGTACTATTCTATCTAAAAGTTTAAGCATAATATTTGCTATCTTTTCAGCTTCTAATACTCTAGCTACAATTCTATCCATGGTTGAAATGCCCCTTCTATACCCTCCACTTATATACATTCTAGCAAGAGGCCCTACCTGTACTGCATGGCCTTTATATCTTGGAGCCTTTATAAAGCTATATCCCAGTTCCTTAAAAGGATCTACCTGCCAATCATTGTCTGGTATGTCCAATGTATTATCTTCTGCCTTATACCATGAGCTATATATATTTTCATTTATATCCTTTATATTTAACTTTTCTTCTACCCCATCTACGATAACTCCCGGAGATACATAATAAATATCTTTTCCATAACTATCAAACACACCATAAGTCATTAAATTTTTACATCCTGTACCTATATTAAAATAATCCCTATAGTATTTTGTTATTATACTTAAATCCTCCAACATATTATTTTGGATAAATTCTTTTATTTCTGTAACCAATGCCTTTATTTGAACAATTTTTTGTGCCGTTATATTAACCGTAACTCCTCCCGCAAAAACTCCATGATTATGAGGCGCTTTTCCTCCTAAAATAGCTAATATTTCATGGGCTTTTCTACTATAAATTAGTGACTTAAAATAATCTTCTATAATTTTTTCACTTTCTTTTTTAGGTATTCTAAAATCCTCATGGGTTATTGAATATATTGGATTTATATTAAATCCATTAACATAATCGGGAATAACATATTGATAAAAATGTCTTAAATGATTTTGTAAAAATTCACTACCGTGAAGTACATCTCTAATCATTTCCTCATTTTTATCTGGCTGTATGTTAAAAGCATTTTCTAAAGCTCTTGCAGAAGCCATTGAGTGCGCTGTAGAGCATATGCCACAAATTCTTTCAGTAAAATAAATAGCATCAAGAGGGGGTCTTCCTTTCAACATTTTTTCAAAACCCCTAAAAAGCATTCCTTGACTTTTGGCATCTACAATCTTGTTTTTTTCTATATAAGCGGTTATTTGCAGATATCCACTTATTCTAGTTACAGGATTAATAATTACCTTATCCGTCACATAATCACCCCTTTCATTTACCTTTTTTATCTTAGATTAAAAATTTATAAATGGCTCCATAGCATCTGGAAATCCCTTTTGGGCACACCCTATACATGGGGTATTATCTCCCACAGGCCAATTTACATAATCATTCCATTTTCTAGTAGGACAATCTGTTCTAGTAACGGGCCCCCTACAACCTAGTTTAAACATGCATCCCTTTTCTCCCACGGATTTTGCAAATATCCTTTTTTCAAAATATGCCCTTCTAGGACACATATCGTGTATAGTCACTCCATAAAAAATAATAGGCCTTCTGTCCTCGTCAAGTTCCATATCTCCAAATAATATTAAATGAGCTAAAGTTCCCATAATCCAATCAGGATGTGCTGGACAGCCTGGTACCCTTATAGCTTCCCTATTAATTTCTTTTTTTAGATAATCAAAAACACTTATACATCCAGTAGGATTTGGCTTTGCTGCTGAAATTCCTCCATAAGATGCACAAGTACCAACGGCTAATATATATTTTGCTTTAATTGCAGTTCTTTTTACCTCTTCCATTCCCGTTATAGCTTTTCCCTTATAATTAGCCACTACATTATAAATTCCATTATCCTTAGTGGCTATCGCTCCATCCACTATAAGAATAAACTCTGTATCGAGAGTAGCCAATAACTGCTCTTGAGCCTGTTCCCCTTGAGCCTTCATAATGCTGTTATTATATTTAAAATCCACTAGATCCTCTAAAAAATATCCCACATTAGGCGCACATCCATCTAACAAAGAAATTATATTTCCAGAACAACCTGACGCCTCAATCCATACTAAGTTCATCTTTTTTTTATTTCCAATTTTTATTTGAGAAACTGCTGATTCTACCAAAGCTCTAGCAGTAACATTTTTAGATTTAATTACTGGACACACATTATCCTTCACTACTAATCACCTCAATATTCCCACTTGTTCTAAACTTTTTAAAATCTGTTCTTTATTATGACAAGTACTAATTTCTTTACTTAAATCATTTCCAGCTTTAAGTCCAAAATGTGTTCCAGCAGCCCAAGCTGCATTATAAGTTACATCATAAACCACACCATCAATAGCTACATATGCCCTATTTCCATCTTTTCCATCATATTTTGAAAGTTCTTCTAGAGTAAAACTTTGCTGTCTCATATTTTTCAAGTTTTCAAATGTATTTTCCATTGTTCGCATGTTATATATAAAGTTTTTTAACACATTTACCTTATACATCTCCTGCTGAATTAAGCTATTATAAAACATTTTTTCACACATATTAAAGCTCCTATAGCTTATGCTTTGGAGATTGTATATATTGCATTCCATTTTGTTTATCAAATTTTCGCAAGTTCTTAAATCCATAAATCATTCCCCTAAAAAATATTACCTTTAATAATATGCAAAATTTAATTTTAAAATGCCAACTTCTTACTCCTTACTTCTTACTTATTCCCTCTTACCTCTTACTTATTCCCTTCTATCCCTCTATATTAGTAGTATTATAAGAACTCTTTCTCTTTTTATAATACTCTTTTGGTGCATATCCAAAATTCTTTTTAAATGCTCTAACAAAATTAGAATAATCTCCAAAGCCACATTCCAAATATACCTGTGTCACAGGTTTTCCACTTTTTATAAACTCACTAGCTTTTATTAATCTTTTTTTCTGTATATAACTGTGTATGGTATACCCTGTTTGTTCCTTAAATTTATGCATTAAATAGTATTTGCTAACATAAAAAATGGAAGAAAGTTTATCTATGCTTAAATCTTTGCTTAAATTTTCATTTATATAATCTAAAAGAGAATTTACTGTTTCATCATATTGGACATCCTTTGTTTGTTGATTTTTATCTGTGTATGTATTCATAAAAAGTCTATTTAAGTAAACCATAAGTTCTAAAAAAAGTGCATTTTTAAGTATTTCATTACCAAATCCCTCTATGGAACAGGTGTCATCTAATTTATCTAGGGTATACTTTATATCCTCTAAACCATTACCATCTAATCTTAAAATATTCAACTTTCTCTTTTTAGTTAAGCTAAAACAATTAAGAAGATTACATCCATTTTTATTGTGACTTTCAATAAACTCATGATTTATCCATATAACTATACGGTCATATACTTGTTTTGAATCAATAAGTGGTTTATGTATTTCCCCACTACTTACAAAAAGTATGTCCCATGGCTTTAATTTATAAGCTTTTCCTTCTATTAAATAAGTAACATTTCCCGAAAGAAAAATTATTATTTTATTAAAATCATGATAATGAAATTCCAAATCTAAACTTTTTTTATCTTTCAAATGAAAAAACTTAAAATCCTCTTTTAAATATCCCCTTTTATTATTTTCATTCATATATTATATTGAGCTAAGAAAACTTTCTAGCCCAAGTCACCCCTCTCTGCCTGTTAATATATACTTTGCATATTTTCATGCTATAGCACTTTTTGCAATATTTCAAGCATTATTAGCAATAAATATAGCAAAAAATATTTATATAATAATATAGAGAGGTATTAAAAAAAATTTACTATTATTTCAGTAAAAAAATACTATTGAATTACAATGGTAATGATGTGATAATAAGAATAATATATTTTAGTAAGCTCCTAAGAGAGTTTTATCCTTAATTTCAATTTAAACTGTAAGTTTATATTATATAAAACTATGGAGGTATCAAAATGAGTAAAAAATTAAGAGTAGGCATACTAGGTGCCACAGGATTCGTAGGTCAGAGACTTGTTACACTTTTACATGATCACCCTTTTTTTCAAATATCAATTTTAGCTGCAAGTAAAAGTTCAAAGGGAAAAAGTTATTATGATGCTATAAAAAATAGATGGAAACTAGAAAATGAAATACCAGAAACGGTTAAAAATATAATAGTAAAAGATTTACATGACATTGACGAAATTAAAAATGAAGTAGATTTAGTATTTTGCGCTGTAAATATGCAAAAGGATGAAATTAGAGAACTAGAAGAAAACTATGCAAAGGCAGAAATACCTGTGATTTCAAATAATTCTGCCCATAGAGGTACCTCTGATGTACCTGTTATAATTCCAGAAATAAATCCGGAGCATCTAGAAATATTAGAAGAACAAAAGAAACGTCTAGGTACTAAGAGAGGATTTATAGTGGCCAAACCAAATTGCTCTATACAAAGCTATGTACCTGCTATAAATGCCCTTATGAAATTCAACCCAACTAAAATATTAGTCTCTACTTATCAAGCTATATCAGGTAGCGGAAAGATATTTTCAGATTGGCCAGAAATAATTGACAATGTGATTCCTTTTATAGGTGGAGAGGAAGAAAAAAGTGAATTAGAACCATTAAAATTATGGGGTCATATTGAAGGAAATAAGATAGTTAATGCTGATGAACCTATAATTTCTGCTCAATGTATAAGAGTTCCAGTTTCTGATGGACATTTAGCTACTGTCTCTGTGTCTTTTGAACATAAACCTACAAAGGATGAAATTATACAGCTTTGGAAGGAATATAAAGGGGATCCTCAGATTTTAGACTTACCAAATGCTCCAAAACAATTTTTAACTTATTTTGAAGAAGACAATAGACCTCAAACTAAATTAGATAGAGATTTAGAAAAAGGTATGGGCATAAGTATTGGAAGATTAAGAGAAGATAACCTATTCCAATATAAATTTGTTTGTCTTTCTCATAATACTTTAAGAGGTGCCGCTGGCGGCTCTGTACTCACTGCAGAACTTCTTAAAGCAAAAGGATTTTTAGATTAAATGTTATTTAAGCCGTAACATAAGAATGTTGCGACGCAACATTCTTATAATTGACAATTGACAGTTGACAGTTGACAATTATGGATGTTTTGCTAATGCAAAACTAAAATTAAAAACAGAAAAAGACCTAAATATAGATAAATTCTATGTTTAGGTCTTTTAAAATTTTAGTTTTTCTGTAAGAAAAACTTCATTCATTGTCCATTGTCCCTTGTCCCTTGTCCATTATAAAATTGCATCGCAATTTATATTTATGGCCAATCTTCTGGTATATTAATTCTCCTTGAATTTTAATTCCTTTTCCATTAAATCCTCACCAATTATAGTATTTTCAAAAATATCCTTTACTTTCTCCAGATATCCTTCTGGCTCATTTAATGAAGGACTAAAATGTGTAAGCCACATTTCATTTACTTCTGCACTTTTAGCTATTTTTGCTGCTTCACTAAAAAGCATGTGCTTATTTCCCAAAGCCCTTTCTAAATAGTCATCACTGCCATACATACCTTCACATATAAATAAATCAGATTTATAACAAATTTCTTTAATATTTTCTACGGGTCTTGTATCTGTGCAATAACTTATTTTTAATCCACTTCTTTCAGGACCCAAAACTTCATTTCCTTCTATAGTTTTACCATTTAAAAGTATACTGCCACCCTTTTGTAGTGTATTCCAATATTCTACTGGTATAATAAGTTCTTTAGCTTTATTAGGATCAAACTTTCTTCCTCTTTTTACTTCTATAGAATACCCAACACAAGGAACACTATGTTCTAAATATAAGGATTTTATATAGTAATTACCTATTGAAAAATGTTCTAACCCCTCTACAGGTATTTCTAAAAGTTCTATAGGATAGGGTAGATATGGTGCCATAACCATTACAGCTTCCATTATTTTATGTAACCCCTTTGGCCCCATTATGGTTATCTTTTCTCTTCTCTCGCTATTGCCCAAAGTAGATAAAAAACCTGGAAGACCTACTATGTGATCTGGATGATAATGAGTTAAACAAATGACATCTATATTTTTAATTCCCCATCCTAATTCTTTAAGAGCCACCTGGGTGCCTTCTCCACAGTCTATTAAAATCATACTGCCTTTGCACTTACACAAAAGAGCTGTTAAATTTCTTCCTGGCAAAGGCATAGTTCCTCCTGTGCCTAATAATGAAACCTTTAGCATATAATCACCTTCTAGTAATATTATGCAATAATTATAACATAACTAAACTACTAATCTTTCAGTCCATTTT
This sequence comes from Haloimpatiens lingqiaonensis, assembly GCF_901447495.1. GTDB lineage: Bacteria > Bacillota > Clostridia > Clostridiales > Clostridiaceae > Haloimpatiens > Haloimpatiens lingqiaonensis. The sequence goes on along the minus strand of NZ_CABDWS010000021.1, from coordinate 29,906 downwards.
CCGCACATATCTCCAAAACATCCTATTTCCTTACCATTTTCTAAAATTTTAACAACTTCACACCTATTTGCGCAACCCTTACATTGAAAACTTTCAGATACCACCTTGCTATCTGCTATATTAAATCCCTTAAAATTTGTTTTAGCTTTTTTCTTCTTTAAAGTTTCCTTTCCTATAATTGCAGCTCCTATAGATCCCATTACATCATAATATGGAGGTATAATAACTTCCTTATTTAAGACTCTCTCAAAAGCTTCCTTCATACCTATATTGGCTGCCACCCCTCCTTGAAAAAATATCTTAGATTCTATTTCCTTTCCCTTACCTACATTATTAAGATAATTCCTAACCAATGCCTCACACAAGCCCCTTATTATGTCTGAAGGATCATAACCTAACTGCTGCTTATGTATCATATCCGACTCTGCAAAAACAGCACATCTTCCTGCTATTCTCACTGGAGTTTTAGACTTTAAGGCATACTCTCCAAATCTTTCTATAGGTATTTCTAATCTCTCCGCCTGTCTATCTAAAAAAGAACCAGTACCAGCTGCACATACAGTATTCATGGCAAAATCCGTAACTATACCATCCTTTAAAATTATTATTTTAGAATCCTGACCACCTATTTCTAAAATTGTCCTTACTCCTTTATCTAGTTCCAGTGCTGCTACTGCATGAGCAGTTATTTCGTTTTTAACTGAATCCGCTCCAACTAAAAAACCCGCTATAGCCCTACCACTGCCTGTAGTTCCCACTGATTTAATTTCTTCATCCTTATATTTATCCTTAAGCATATTAAATCCTTGCTGAATTGCTCTTATGGGCCTTCCTTTAGTTCTCAAATATATTTTTTCAATAATCTCCATATTTTCATCTAACATAACTATGTCTGTACTTACAGAGCCCACATCTATACCTAAATGATACATCTCTCTCTTCTCCTCTCTAAAAGATCTAAAAAAGCCTCTATTCTAGTTACATAACCATTTTGTCCAGTCATCTCATCCAATACTAAAGTCATTATTGGAAAATCTTTATCCTTTGATATGTTAGGTAATATTGCCTTACTAACTATTTCAGGCATACACCCCATAGGAAATAGCTGAACTGCTCCATCAAATCCCTTTTTACTGGATAAAACCGCCTCTCCTATACATTCTCTGGCATGACCTCCTATATATAAAGGCAAATATTCCTTAGAAGCCCTTCTTATAGCTATGGAATTTAATCTAAAATTTCTTAAAGCCGCATCCTTAACCCACCAACTAGGAGTTAAAGTTCGGCTACTGCTAACACCATAATCCATAAGCTTATCTTCTATATATAAATTTGAAAAGGGCTCTATTACTGTATAAATCTCTCCAATAATTGAAATTTTTAAAGGCTTTTTATTTTTATCCATTTTTATACCGCATATTTTATTTTTATATTCCTTAAGTATATTTAAAGCTGTATTTAAATTTTCAGCCTCTACCACATTTTTTCTACAATTTTGAAGTATTCTTTTACACTCACCTTTGTTAACTTCATATCCTGCATAATAGTGAGCCTTAGCTTCTATTTCATCCATTAAATTTATTCCCCTCAAAGCCTTAATAGCTGCTATTATTTTTTCACCATTACTCTTTGGGCTATTTTCAATTATTTTTCCTGCTCTTGATAAAAGTTCCTTCATTCCTATGTCTCCTGGATGATCCAGCACTATAAAATTCACATCATACCCTAGCCTTGTTAATAGTTTTAATTGAAGCTCACAATACTCTCCAAATCTGCAAGGACCACAACTTCCAACTATTATTACAGTATCTGCTCCTTTTTCTATGGCTTGAATATAATTCCCTATCATTATTTTAAATGGCAAACACATCTCCTCTGGTGAATGAAGTGCTCCTATTTTCAAAGCCTCCCTATTGCTAAGAGGTGGTACCACATAATCTACACCCATTTCTTCAAAAAACATTTTAGCTGCAATGTACGCATTCCCTAGATGGGGAAATGTTATCTTCATATTCTTTTCTCCTTTCAATCATGTCCACAAAAGCCTCTACTCTAGTATTAAATCCCCCTTCTCCAGTTTGCTCGTCTATTTTTAATATTAAGAAAGGAAATTCCCCTATTTTGTCTTTTATAAGTTCTATTACCACAGAATCTATGCCACAGGCAAAGGATGATAAATAAATTATTCCATTGATTTCTTTGCTTTCCCATAGGTTAACTGCTGAGCCATAGGATTTTCTAGCAAAAGTCCAAAAGGGTCTTTTTAAAAGTTCCCTTGAGTGTTTATTAATATCCTCATCCTGAAGATTCTCCTCTGTAATAACCCCTACCCCTAATTTATTAAGTTTCTTTACAATATTCATATTCATAAAACTATCCTGCACATTATATGGATGACCTAATAGTGCTATTTTCATATTATAATTAAACTTATTTGGAAATATTTTATGCTGTTTTTGAAGAGCTACTGCTCTTTCATAGGCTCTATAAATTTTTTTCTTGTCATTAGTAATATTCTTTCCTACATTATACAAATATTTAAGGAAACTTTTTTCATCATAAGCGTAAATTTCTCCTTCAGTTATAGGAGGCATATCTGGTATGCTATTTTTTATCATCTCTGGAAGTCCACAAAATTTAGGACATATAAACTCCCTAGGATAAAGTCTCATTACCCTAGGTATAACCATAAAGTCACAAGAATCTTTTATATACGCCACATGACCATGAAAAACCTTAATGGGTACGCAGGTTTCATCTACCGCATACTTCACTCCTAAGTTTAATATTTCTTTGTTGGTATTTGGAGAAACTATAACTTCACAACCTAATTCTTCAAAAAAAGTCTTCATAAATATTTCGTACTTATAATACAATAATCCTTTAGGAATACCTATCCTCAATATTATCCCCTCTTTCTCTTACTTCCTATTTTTAATTAATGTACATTTATCTAAAAAAATATACATATATGTATATGATGTAATAAAAAAATTTTTTAAATCATATTTTAACATAGGAATGGTAGGAGGGATTTGTTATGAGAAATGCTATTAAATCTTTTCTTTTTTGTTTATTAATATTACTTTCATTCACATTAGCTGCCTGTAGTTATATAAAACTAAATAATGAAAAAACCAAAGAAGACTATTATTTTTCTAAACTTGCAAATAGCATAGCTTTAAGCAATAAATATAAAATAACCCTTTTGGATACTAATTTTTATAAAGTTAAGGAGTTAAAAGAAGAAGATGTAAGTACTATACTAAATTTTATGAATTCTATAGATAAAAAAAATTTTATTAAAAAACCCTTAAGTCTTCCAGAAAAGCCGCAGTATAAAATATTTTTTAATTTAGATGAAAATAAATTTGTTATTAATGTATATGATGAACAATATGTTTCCATATTCCCTTGGGATGGCAAATATCCAATGGACTATATAGACATGACTCCAATGTATAAGGGATATAATTTATATAATTTTTGCAAATATTTAATTCCAAATGATATGGAATAAAATATTGCTATAAAATCCCCTATAAAAAAATATCGCATAAGTATATAATTATTTATAATGCATGTTTTTTTAAATGTACTTAACATTTATTTTAGAAAGGATGACATAATAATGTATACTAAAGGCGATTTTCATATGCACACTACCGCATCAGATGGAGGCTTATCCCCTTTGCAGCTATTAGATATTGTCAGTAAAAAAGGCTTTGATGTAATATCCATAACAGATCATGATACATTAGATTCCTTAGAAAATGGAATTAAAGCTGGTAAATCTTTAGGAGTGAAAGTTATCCCAGGTATAGAACTTTCTACCATTTATAATGGAGAAACTGTCCACATACTAGGTTATTTTAAGAATGAGGAATATAAAAATAAGGATTTTAATAAATTTCTTCAAGATATACAAAGCTTTAGAATAGCGAGGAGTAAAAAGATAATAGCTAACTTAAAAAAGTTTTTTAACATAGACATAGATTATCAAAAGGTTCTGCATGATGCAAAGGGTGTTATTGCAAGACCACATATTGCTAAAGCCATAATAGAAAAAGGCTATAACTACAGTTGGGATTATATATTTTCAAACATTATAAATAGTAGTAGTCCTGCTTATGTTCCAAATAAAAAAATATCCACAGAAGAAGGTATTAATTTATTAAAAAATCTCAATGCTGTGGTTGTTCTTGCACATCCAGTTTTAATAAAGAAAACCCCTATGGAAGATATGTTAGAACTCCCTTTTGACGGAATAGAAGCCATATATCCTCTTAACAATTCTGATGAGGAAGAAAAATTTATAAAATTAGCAAAAAAGACGGGTAAACTAGTAACCGCTGGCTCCGATTTTCATGGAATAAATGATAAAGACAGTACTCATGGCACATTGGGTGATGTATGCCTTAAGGGTGATTATTTAGACAAGTTTTTAAATGAAATTTTTAAATAAGTATTTAAACAAAATGTCCAATTACTACTCCCAATCCCTATTAAGCATGATAACTTTTAGGGATTTTAGGATAGTAATTGGGCATTATTATTATCTAGTGTTTCTTATATAATTATTATCTAACTTTTTTATATAATTATGGTTTTAAATTATATTTCTAATTTACAATTATGCTTCTAATAAGAATGCATAGTAAGCTCTTTCAGCTTCATATATATCAGCTTTGCTTGCTATTTCCCATGGAGCATGCATGTTGTGAAGAGCAACACCTGAGTCTATAACTTCCATTTCGTATTGAGCAAGAATGTAAGCTATAGTTCCGCCGCCGCCTTGGTCAACTTTTCCTAATTCAGCTGTTTGCCAAGAAACATTGTGTTTTTCCATTATGCTTCTTAATTGAGCTATGAATTCTGGGTTAGCATCGTTGCATCCGCCTTTTCCTCTAGCTCCTGTATATTTGTTAAATACTATACCTTTACCAAAGTAAGCGCAGTTGTTCTTTTCCATAACTGATGGATAGTTTGGATCAAATGCAGCACTAACATCTGAAGATAACATTTTTGAATTTTTAAGAGCTCTTCTTACTTTTAATTCACTGTAATCTCCAGTTAAGTTCATAACTTCAGCCACTGCATTTTCAAAGAATCTTGAATGCATTCCAGTTGCTCCAACGCTTCCTATTTCTTCTTTATCTACAAGTAAAGTTACACAAGTTTTTTCTGGATTTTCTATTTTCATCATTGCTTCAAAAGAAGTGTATGCACACACTCTGTCATCATGTCCATAAGCAAGTACCATGCTCTTATCTAATCCATAATGTCTTGCTCTTCCTGCTGGAACTACTTCTAATTCAGCAGAAACGAAATCTTCTTCTTCTATTCCATATTTTTCATTTAACATTCTTAATATATTAGTTTTAACTCTGTTCTTAGCTTCTTTGTCTTCTACAGGCATACTTCCAAATGTAATGTTTAAATTTTCTCCTTCAACACCTTCAGCAAGAGATTTTTTCATTTGGTCAGCTGATAAGTGAATTAATAGGTCAGATATTCCAACTACTGGATCATTTTCATCTTCACCTATTACCATATTTACAAGAGAACCATCTTTTTTAACAAATACACCGTGTATAGCTAGTGGAATTGTTACCCATTGATATTTCTTAACTCCACCATAATAGTGAGTTTCTAACATAGCAAAATCTGCATCTTCATATAATGGATTTTGTTTAAGGTCTAATCTTGGAGAGTCTACGTGAGCTCCTAGTATTCTCATACCTTTTTCCATTGGTTCTTTACCTACTACAAATAAAGCTAAAGTTTTTCCCATGTTGTTTGCATAAACCTTATCTCCAGTTTTTAAAGTTTTACCTTCTTTTACTAGATCAGATAAGTTTCTGTAGCCAGCCTTTTCAGCCATAGCTATGCATTCGTTTACACATTCTCTTTCAGTTTTGCATTTGGACATGAAGTCTATGTATCTGTCGCATAGAGCATTTAATTTCTCCATATCTTCCTTTGTGTATTTGTCCCAAGCAAATTCATATTTTTTTTCTAAGTTTTGTTTTTTTTCTGTCATTTTTTCTCCCCCCTATGAAAATTTTAATTCATATATACATTGTACTAAATTATATAATAAAATACAAATATGTTTTTTTGTATTTTACTCGCAATATTATATTTAATAATGGATTAATTTAATAATCTACCAAATTAATAGTCCTTAATCCAATATTCTATTAATTTAATGATTTATTAATTTAATGATTTACTAATTATATTCTAACACAATTTTATAGCATTTACTTTTTCATGTCCATTCTTTTTTCTATGGTATCTACCGGAGTTTCTTTTGAATTTAAGCTATATCTAAAATTAACTGCTGCTGCCTCTATAATAACTGCTATATTTCTTCCTGGTCTTATAGGTATAGTAAGTTTTCTTACATCAACCCCCAATATATTTGTATAATCTTTATCTAGTCCAAGTCTGTCATAATGTTTTCCTTCTTTCCACTGTTCAAAATTAATTATTAAATGTATTGTTTTGTTTTCTAATACAGAACTTAAACCATAAAGTGCTGGTACATCTATTATGCCCATCCCCCTAACTTCAAGCATTCCTTGAGTTATAAAAGGAGATGATGCCTTTAACTTTCCATCAATAGCTTTTATATCCACTGCATCATCTGCAACTAATCTATGTCCTCTTTTAATAAGTTCTAATGCAGTTTCACTTTTGCCAATACCACTTTCTCCAGTTATAAGAATTCCTATACCATACACATCTACTAAAACTCCATGTACTCTTGTGTCTGGAGCTAATTTATCATCCAAATATCCCATTAATTTACTTATAAATCTTGTGGATATATTATCTGTCCTTAAAACCCATGTATTACTTTTTTGGGCATTTTCTATAAGTTCCTCATGGGGTTCTTGATTTCTTGTAATTATAACACAGGGTGTTTCAAACTGAAAAAATTTTTTTAATCTTTTTTTCCTAAGTTCCACAGACATGGCATCCAAAAAGCTCCATTCCGCCATGCCTACTACTTGAACTCTTTTATTGGCAAAATAATTATAAAATCCAGAAAACTGAAGACCTGGTCTGTTTATATCGCTTATATCTATATTTACATTATCTTTTCCTCTAACTAAAACTTCTAATCCTAGTTCTTCTATTATTTCTTCTACTTGTACCCCCATATATATTTTCCTTTCTTGTATTATTAAAATTGCTACCTACAGGAAACTTTTTTCAAGGTATTAAGTTGAGCCCTAAAATTGCCTTTTATTATTCCAATATACTCTTCCCTTAATTCCTGTTGTTCTAGTTTTTCCTCTGGAGTAAGACCTTCTACATTACTCTTTTTATATAAAAAATTAATTCTTCCTATTAATTCTTCCATGCTCATATTATATCCTCCCATAACACATTTTATTAATCTCAGATACATATTAACTCAACTTTCGCATATAAATTTTAAGTTTTACACTATACAAAGTAAGAAATAATAAGTAGAAAGTAAAGAGTATTACTCACCTACAATTTTTTATTTTAGCACCTAGTACCTAATATCTAATTAAGTATTACTTACCTTGAAATTTTTTATTTTATAACTTGAAAAGTTGAAATATTAACTAATCTTCACCAAAATTCTACTTACGATACCATATATTTAAATGTAAGTAAAACAACATAGATAATAAAATTTACTTCATGTATATCTCTACATAGTATATTATATCAAAGTTTAAATTATAATGAAAAGTTTTTTTATTTAAAGGTTACAAAACTCCAATGTAGAATATTAAAGTATGAATATATTTTATTTGTTAATTGAAAGGGGGAAGTGGGATAACCACGTATATATGAAGATAGGTATAATAGGCGGCACAGGCGTTTACGATAGTTCATTTATTGAAAATACAATGAATCACCACATCCACACTAAATATGGTGAAATATCCTATTTAAAAGGTAATAGAAATGATAAAGAAGTTTTTTTTATAGAAAGACATTCCTCTGGTCATAAATTAATACCTTCTAATGTAAATTACAAAGGTATTATATCCGCATTGAAAGAATTAAATGTAGATCTAATTATCTCTACTGCTGCTGTGGGAGGTATTAATAACTGTGGCGTTGGAGATTTTGTATTACTTAGTGACTTTATGGATTTTACCAAAAACAGAAGCTATTCTTTTTTTGATGAAGAAGGAGCTGGCGTTGTGCACGTAGATATGACAGAGCCCTATTGCAATGAAATAAGAAATAGACTTATAAATGCTTTTAATGCTTTTAATGTCCCTGTAGTTCAAAAGGGTACTTATATTTGCACTGAAGGGCCTAGATTTGAAACTCCTGCTGAAATCAACATGTATAAAATGCTTGGTGGTGATGTGGTAGGTATGACTAATGTACCAGAAGTAATTCTTGCAAGAGAAGCCTCCTTATGTTATGCAACTATAGCGCTTGTAACTAACTACGCTGCTGGAATATCAAATAATTCATTAACCCACAAAGAAGTAAGTGAAAACATGAATAAAATGATGGGGACACTAAAAAAGGTTTTAGGATATTTTTTAGATCATATAGAATTAGCTAATTGGAATTGCACATGTAAAAACTCATTAAACGAATTAAATTCTCTAAAATAAAATTATAAGAGCCTCTAAAGAGGCTCTTGATTACATTTAATAAGTTTCCCAACATGCCGTTTAACTTACAGTACACACCCGGCTTTATACCAGGTGGGCTTTTCGCACCTTAATTCTATCAAAATTTAATAAAATATTAAATTCTCCATATCCTTAAAGATTTTGAAAATCCCTTTTCTATTGTGTCGGTTGAACCAATAAGTCTTGCGAACACATCAGGATAACTTTTATCTTTACATATATTATATCATTTTAAAATTTATATACAATAGTATATGATTGTTTCCAATAATAATTGACTGAATTTTTAAGTTCTTTTTAATTATTTGCATTTTTCCAAAGTAGTTAAAATCTTTTTTGATTTAATGTATAATTGATTTTTGTACAAAAAAATTTTTTGGAGGTATGCAAAATGAACATAAACGTTATAGGAGTTCCTTTATTCTATGGTTGTGATAGAAAAGGTGTAGACTTATCCCCTAATAAATTAAGAGAAAATGGTATTATTAAAATTATCGAAAATCATAATCATAATGTCTATGATATGGGAAATATATATGTTCCTGAAGTTTCTGAAGAAGACAAGTATGCTGAGCATAGCAAAATGAAATACTTAAAAGAAATTGTAGATGTTAATAAAAATTTAGCACATCAAGTATACACCTCTATTAGCTCAGGAAACTTTCCTTTAGTTATTGGTGGAGATCATGCCCTTGGACTTGGAAGCTTAAAAGGTGTGAACAGAAAATATTCTAAATTAGCAGTAGTTTGGATTGATGCCCATGGAGATATTAATACTCATGAAACAACTCCTTCTGGAAATATTCACGGCATGCCTTTAGCTGCAGCTATGGGAATAGGTCATGAGAATTTAACAAGCTTATATTATCATGGAGTAAATGTAGACCCTGAAAATGTATTTTTAATAGCTGCTAGAGATTTAGATGAAGGAGAAACTAAAATTATCAAAGATAATAAGATAAATTTATATTCTACAAATAATATAAAAGAGTTAGGCATAGAAGCTATAATGAAAGATGTAATTGATAAACTAAAAGCTAAAGATATAGATGCGGTTCATTTAAGCTTTGACATAGATTGTCTTGATTCAAATTTAGTGCCAGGCACAGGAACACCTGTAGGAGATGGTATAAATATTTCTGAAGGTAAATATGCCCTAAAATCCTTGTTAGAAACTAAGCTAGTTTGTTCTCTAGATTTTGTGGAACTAAATACTAAATTAGATTCATCAGATAAAACACTAAACCTATGTTTAGATTTGATTGACTGGATTTCAGAGCATCTCTAGCCTGCCTAATTTTTAAGCCCTAAAACTCTATGTGTATAAAACATATGCGAGTTTTTAGGGCTTATTTTCTACTAAATTCTTAGCAATTATAAAAGTTCTATAAATTTGTTTATAAATTCATCAGCTCTAGTATAATCTTCTTCTCCAGGTACAAAGTTTACTTTATATCCTGATTCTACTACTTTTAATTTTAAACTTTTCATTCTTTCAGTAAGCATAGGTACACCTTCACCACTCCATCCGTAAGAACCAAAGGCTGCTGCTACTTTGCCTCTATTTACTATAGGTGATACAAGGGATAATAAATCCCAAGCTGGTTTAACAGCATCTTGATTTATTGTTGGTGATCCTATCATAAATCCAGGAGCTTTTTCAATCATATCTACCATTTTATTCATATCTGTTGAGGTTATTTCAAATACTTCCCCATTAATTCCTTTTTCCACTAATTTATCTTGGAAGTATTTAGCCATTTTTTCTGTATTTCCATAAGCTGAAATATAGAATATAGGAACACCTTTTTCCTTTGGAGCTTCTACTGTAGCCCACCCCTTATACAAATTCAAATATCTTTCTATATCATTTACATGTATAGGTCCATGACTTGGAGCTACTATTTCAAAATCTAAATCTTTAATTTTATCCAACCCTGCAAGTACAAATTTTTTAAATGGTCCCATTATAACATCAAAATAATATTTCATTTCATCAAAATAGTCCCCAGTACAAGCATCAGTCATGCATCCACTTGGACAATAATGGCATCCTAAAAAGTCACAAGTAAACAAAACCTTGTCTTCCTTTGCATATGTAAACATAGTATCTGGCCAGTGTAAATTTGGAGCATAAATAAATTGAAGTGTAGTTTTGCCCAAGCTTAATTCCTCAGGTTTATCCATAGCATTAAAGTCCATATTAGTTATTGCCTTACTGTAGGTTAATGCTGCTTTTGAACCTATAACCTTTGCTTCTGGGAAATCCTTTATAAGCTTAACTAAAGAACCACTATGATCTAATTCAGTGTGTTGAACTATTATATAATCTACCTTTTTATCCCCTATAACGCTCTTTATATTGCTTAAAAATTCGTCATAGTATCCATCTTTAACTGTATCAATTATGGCAACTTTTTCATCATTTATTAAATATGCATTATATGTAGTGCCTTTTTTTGTCTCCATTATTATATCAAAAACTCTAAGCTCAGGATTTCTAACTCCAACCCAATATATATTTTCTTTTATTTTTTCTACGCCCATTTCATTACCTCCAATATCTCTTGTTTATTATACATAGTATTTATATTACCGTTGCGTATATTGATTATTATATATAGTATTTATATTATCATTGTGTATATTTATTACTATATATAGTATTATATTACCATTATGTTTTTTTATTTTCAAGTAATAATAACTATTATATAACTAAGATTAGCAATTTTAATTAAAACAGTTTAATTTTTCAATTTAGTAAACTGTTTTTAGTATTCCTCTTATTTTAAATTTTTATTATATTTTATCATATTTCTTACTCTATAATAAACTATTATACTAGCATGTGATTACTTGGTAAACCAATAATATATAGTATTTACAAGCTAGCAAACTAAATACAATCTATTTTCCTTTTTAAAGAAAATATTCTCATCTCTTTCCTCTATTATTACTTTACCACCGGTTATATCTATAATTCTTTTCTCAAATTGTTCCTTTGTGTCTATTTCAAAATAAAATAAAAGGGTTACCTTATCTGTATATATAATTTCTTCAATATACCATGCATTTTGCTCACAAGTGTACTGTAGTTTTCCAAGCATATCATAATCTATAATCACTTCTATTGGCATACCTTTTACCTTTTCCACTATTCCACCCTTTTGGATAGCCATGGACGCTGCCTTTGAATAAGCCCTTACAAGCCCTCCAGCACCTAATAAAATTCCTCCAAAATATCTGGTTACTACCACAGCACAATCAGATACATTATTTTTCTTTATAACTTCTAAAACTGGTATTCCCGCTGTACCTTGAGGTTCCCCATCATCACTATATCTTTGTATACCCATATTTTCTCCTATTACATATGCATATACATTATGGGTAGCCTGTTTGTGCATGTTTTTTATGTCGCCTATAAATTCCTTAGCCTCTTCTTCACTTTCTACTCTTTTTACATATCCTATAAACTCTGATTTTTTTTCATAAAATCTTTCTTCTTCCCTATGTTTTATGGTTAAATATCCCATTTAATCATCTCCTCTTTACTGCAAAAAAAGTGTGCATTTCAATATAATTAAATTATACTATGAAAATGCACACTTTTACACTTCTTCTAAAACTTCGTCTTCTTCTAAAGATTTAACTTCCTCTATGGCACTTATATAATCTTCTACTGCTCTTGCTATATACTCTTTATTCCATTTGTTTTTCAAAGCTTTAATCTTAGGTAAAGCCATATTACTACTTAACTTTTTTAAGGCCTTTATTGCATACAAAGCTACTTGAGGATTCTCATCTTCTAGTGCTCTAATTAAAGGGGTTTCACATTCCTCATGCTCTACTTTGCCCATGGCAGATACCGCAAGCCTTCTAATACTAACAAATTTGTGTACTGATGCTTTTTTTAAAACATCTACCCCATCCCTTAGTTCTCCTAGGATCCATACTGCCTTTTCTTTGTTTTTAGGGGACATATCTGCATAACTTTCCCTTATATATTTTATTAACTCTTCTCTTGCCCTACCATCTACAAATTTTAAAAATAGTGTTCTATCCTCTTTACCTGCCTCATATATAGATATAAAAAGCTCCTCCACAGTTGAATTTTTAGCTAAAAATCTATATTTGATTTTACCTTCTATTATGTGGTTTTGCACTACTACCTTGTCTAAATTTCTTATTTTTGAAATGGCCTCCACATCTTTACCTTCTAAAAAAAGAAAATAAGAAATATCTTTATCATCATAGTTTTGTATTTCTTTCCAATTTATGTCCAATAAATTCTTTTTCACCACATGTTCATCTCACTTTTATATTTAAATTGCATTACAGTTACTTAAAATTCCTTTATATATTTATCTACACCTATTAATATATCCATTTTAACTATAAACTAAAACATCATTTATTACTTTAAGTCCATTTTCAAAATCTTCATTGGATATTTGAGAAAAACTCAATTTAAAATACTTTTTCCCCTCATGAGGAAATTTATAAAAAAGCACTCCTGGAGTAATTAATACACTTTTCTCCTTACACTTATAAAAAAGACTTATACTGTCCATTTTCACCTTATCAGATATCTTTAAATAGAAGCTTAGTCCACCTTGTGGCTCGTTAAAAGTAACTTTATCTTTTAATATGTCTTTTATTTTTTCCATTGCAAAAGTATATTTTTTTACATATATCTCATTGAGCTTATTTATATACTCCTTCCAATACCCCTTTTCAATGTATAAATCCAAAGTTCTTTGCATTAAGCTGGAAGTAGATATATCTGTGTTTATTTTTGAATTCTTTATGGTTTCTATAAATCTTACTGGTGAAACTAAGTAACCTAATCTTATGCCCGGTAAAAATATCTTAGAAAAACTTTTTATATATATTACCCTATCATTTACATCCAAGCTCTTAAAACTTTTATATTGTAAATCCTTGTTGTATATAAGCTCCGATAAATAATCATCTTCTATTATATAAAAATCATAAGTCTCAGCATATTCTAATATTTTTTTCTTTTTTTCTATACTATAACTTGTCCCTGTTGGATTTTGAAAATAACTCATGGCATAAAAGCATTTAATCTTCTGTGATTTTAAAATCTTTTTCAATTGTTCTAAATCTATGCCATCCTTAAGCATATTTACTTCTATTATATTTGCTTTTCTCCACTTAAAAACAGATAATGCTCCACTATAAGTAGGTTTTTCTACTATTACATTATCATTTACATTCACTATAGACTTTGTGACTATATCTATACCCTGCTGAGCTCCAGATACTACAAGTATATCCTCATCATTTAAGGCTCCCTGCCAAAAGAAATGATTAATACTTTTTCTAAGTCCGTGATATCCTAGAGTTTCTTGATAAACCAGTGCCTCAGCTCCATCCCTATCCAAAACCTCATCTATTACTTTCTTTAGAATATCTACAGGAAAGTAATCTACACAAGTAGCTTCTCCTGTAAAATCTATATATTTTTCTTTAGTATTATCCATAGCAGCTTTAAAAGCCTTTGCATACTCTTTCCTAAATCCTCTTCCATTATCCTTTTTTTTGGCATAGGTACCACTGCCAATCTTTTGGACAGCATATCCTTCTTCTTCTAATTTTTTATAAGCATTAACTACAGTTACATTATTCACATCTAAAAAACTAGCTAATTTTCTAATAGAGGGTAACTTCTCACCCTCCTCAATTTTTGATGTTTCTATAAGTTTTTTTATTTTTATATATATCTGGGTATACTTACTTTTTTCCTCTTGAAAAATTACCTTATATTTCTCCATTTAATCACCACTTATATATTATTACTACACAATATGTTGTCTAAACAAAGTATACATTTTCTTTAAATAACACATTTCCCTCTTGTGATTTATAATCTCGAGTTTCCTTCTTTAAAAGATTCTTTTCCCATAATTTATTTAATATTTCTTCCATATCTATGTCAAAATCCTTAAATAATTTATCTCTTTTAATATCTTCTGCACTTAATAAGGCATCCTTTTCTTTTATATATCCTAATAAAAATCCAGTTATATTTCTTAAATCCTTATCAATTTCTGTTTCCACATATTCTATAATTCCTCTAATAGCATCTTCAGTTTTCAACTTATTAAAAAACAGTTCGTCAACATGCTCTTTAAAATTTTCATCTATATTCATGCTTGTGCTCATAACATCCTTGCTTACCATATATCCTGATGAATTTATTTTTAGCTTAGCAAAGTCTTCTGAACATTTTATAGCAGAAGTATATGCAGTATAAATTCTATTATTTGCTAAATATTTTTTACAAACCCCAATGTTTTTTAATGCCTTTGCAAGGTAAATCATATTCCATATTTCTCTATCCAAGTCTGGATAAAATCTTCCTCTATCATATCTATTGGTGATATCCCTGTCTTTGGAAAAGACCAATCTAGAAGCGGAAAATATTCTGTGTAAGAATCCTCCCTTTAAGTCCTCATTTTGTAAATTTATGAACTTTTCTTTGCTCATAAGTTTTATATGGATAGGAATATTTTTTTCTCTGGTATAAATGTTTTTGATGCTATTGGCTTCATCCTCCTTTACAACAAATAAATCTATGTCAGATTCCTCCCATAGATCACCTGTTACCATACTCCCGAAAACCATAACAGCTAAAACAGATTTGTCACCTTTAAGTCTATCCACAACACTGTTAAATGCTTTTTGATATTGCAGTATAGTATTTGTCATAGCTCCTTCCCCCTTTAAATTCATTTTTAATTCACTATATAAAGAATATTATATAATATAATATAGTATAAAAACAATACACTTCTTTTAATAAATATGCATTTATGAATTAATTCTTTCATTATTCAAATAACTATTTTATTTATATAAACCCTTTTCATGAAAGCACATTTTGTACAACAGTATAAATGCAAACAATAATCTTCAGAATCTTTTATGGGCATTTCTGCCCCATAGGGCCCCATATATTCCTGTACCCTTCCTTTGTCAACCATAATTCCTTCACACTTAGGGCAACAAATATTTTTTTCCTCTATTTTATTACAAATTGGGCATATTTTTTCCAATGAGCACACCTCTTTTATTTTATATAGTCTTATTATATTTTTACCAGTAACATTAAATTTAATCTTAAACGTATGAAATTTGATTTTTAAAGTTTTAAAATTACAATTACCCTTTACTTACAAATAAAAAAGAGGCCTTTATAGCCTCAAAAAAATACCTACTTATTATATGATTTTATTAATGCTTTTATTTGTTTTTCTAATTCACAAAATATATTTTCAGAAATTTCTTCTATATTATATACTAAATGCAATAAATCCTTTATTTCTGAGTTTTTACTATTATTAATAGTATTCAAAAGTGAAGCTGACTGTGTAAAATTTAAATTTGCATAGGATAAGTTCAATAAAGACAATAGTAAAGGACTTACATTTTGATCATAAAATATCCCATATTTTGGATCCAGTTCTAATTTTATAAACTCTTCTCGTATTTGATTTAATGCCACAAGTTTATCTCTTAATACAGTTATATCCTGTTCCTCCATAATAAAATTCACACCTTATACTATTGTTTTGTTACTGCCTTAAGCTATTTTTTATAATTTTCAAACTCTCTATTAAATCAATAATTTCAATACAAAAATCTTTTAATTTAAAATGTAGAATGAAAGTTGAAACTCCTAAAGTAGCTTTCTCCTTCATTCATTTTAAATTTTAAATTTTAAATTGAAACTATATTTGTACTACTAATATATAAGCTTTTTACACATTTTATTACTTTCATATATTATTTTTTCTTCATCAACATTTAAAAATTCACCTTTTTCCATAATTACATTTCCATTTACTATTACGTATTGAACTTCACTTCCATTAGTTGAAAATACTAAATTTGAATGTATATCATAAATAGGTACCATATTAGGTCTATTTAAATCCAACATTATAATATCTCCTTTAAATCCTTCTTTTATCACACCTAAATTTTTAAACCCTAAAGCTTTAGCTCCATTATATGTGGCCATTTTTAAAGCATTTTTAGCACTTAGCATAGTGGCATCACTATATTTAAGCTTTTGAAGGAATGCAGCAGTTTCCATTTCTTCAAACATATTTAGATTATTATTGCTAGAAGTTCCATCTGTGCCTATACATACATTTATCCCCATATCAAGCATTTCTCCCACAGATGCTGTTCCACTAGCTAATTTCATATTGCTTTGAGGATTATATACTGGACTTACCTCTGATTTTTTTAAAATATTCATGTCTCCCTTTGTTAAATGCACACAATGAGCTGCTACTACAGGATTTTTTAAAATGCCCGTTTCTTCTAATAATTCACAAGTGGTTTTATTATATTTTTCTCTTATTATATTACTTTCATCTTCTGTTTCTGATACATGAATGTGCACTCCCTTATTTTTTTCTTTTGCTATCTGTGCCACACTCTTTAGCGCATCATAGGACAATGTATACGGAGAATGAGGTGCAAACATCATTTTTAAATTTTCACTTTTCTCTTTATCTAACTTTTCAATTATATCTAAAGATGCCTTCAACTGACTTTCCCATGCCTCACCTATTATTGGAATACCCAGTACTGCTCTCATGTTCATATGTTTTACCACTTCTAATACTTGCTCTTGCATAAAATACATATCATTAAAAGTAGTAGTTCCACTTCTTAGCATTTCAATGCAAGCTAGCTCAGTACCAGTTTTTATATGCTCTTCTTTAAATTTAGCTTCCATAGGCCATATTTTTTCATTTAACCACTGCATAAGAGGGAGTCCTTCGCCATAGCCTCTTAACAAGGTCATAGCCGCGTGAGTATGGGCATTTATAAGTCCTGGCATTACACAATAATTTTCTCCATTTATAACCTTAGTATTTTCAATTTCCCCTTTATATTCTCCTGCCCCCACAGATTTAATGGTTTCACCCTCTATAAATAAATAACCCTTTTCAATTACTTCTCTTTCTTCATCCATAGTTACTATAAAAGCATTTTTTATCAATATATTCATCCCAGTATCCCCTTTCACTTTTTTAATATTCACTCAATTATTTTTAATCCAACTTCTGCACATGAAATTCAAGCTCTACATTAAATTAATACGCGTTTTCATATTTTACATTTTTATTTTATAGCTGGGAAAGTTGAATTTTAATTAATAAGAGCAAAGGTATCCCTCTACTCTTATAGCATAACAATTTATTGTTTTATAATAAAAATTCTTTACATTTATTATATATCTTTTTATCTACAATAGCCTCTATATAAGTTCCTTCCTCTTTATATTCCTCCATATTTATTTTACCATTTTGGTGAATATAAGCCACTATATTTTGTTTATCATAAGGAATTAGAAACTTCCCTTGAAGCATATTGTTAGGAAGATATTCTTGTATTTTTTTCATAAGAACATCTATATTCAAGCCCTCTTTAGCACTTATATCTATAAAGTTTTCATCTGCAAATTTTTCTTTTATTTTTTCCACTGCTTCTTTATCTGCCGCATCAATCTTGTTAAGAACTAATATACTAGGCTTATCCTGAGCATTTAATTCTTTAAGCACTTCATTTACCACATTTATTTGATCTATGGCACTAGGTGATGAACTATCCACCACATGAAGAAGTAAATCGGAATAAATCACCTCTTCTAATGTAGATTTAAATGCCTCTACCAAGTCATGAGGAAGTTTGCTTATAAAACCTACTGTATCTGTAAAGGTTACTATTCTTGAGTCTTCCAATTCTATAGCTCTTATAGTTGTATCTAAAGTAGCAAAAAGCATGTTTGCCTCAAATACCTTTTCTTTATCCATAGCTTCATTAGGGGCATAAATTTGACATATTTTATTTCTAAGTGTAGATTTTCCTGCATTAGTGTATCCAACTAATGCCACCTTAGGTATATTTTCTTTTTCCCTTTTTTCCCTTTGAGTTTTTCTTGTTTCTTTTATCTTAACAAGTTCTCTTTTTAAATCGTATATTCTCTCTCTTATATGCCTTTTGTCTGTTTCTAGTTTCTTTTCCCCTGGGCCCCTAGTTCCAATTCCACCACCGGTTCTAGATAATACTCCTCCCATACCTATGAGTCTTGGAAGTCTGTATTTAAGTTGTGCTAATTCTACTTGAATTTTAGCTTCTTTAGTTCTAGCTCTTCTGGCAAATATCTCAAGAATCAAAGTAGTTCTATCTATAACCTTAACTCCTAGTGCATCTTCTACATTTCTTATTTGAGATGCAGAAAGCTCATCATCAAATATAACTACATTAGCTTTATGTAATTGAACCAAATATGATATTTCATCTATTTTTCCCCTGCCTACGTAAAAGGCTGTATCTACCTTTTCTTTATTTTGAATGACCATATCCATAGTTTTAACATTACAAGCTTTAGCCAGTTCCCTTAATTCCTCTATACTCTCCTGACTATCAATGCCTACCAGCAATGCTCTTTCACAGTCATCCTGTACATTTTCATACCCCTTAATAGATTCCTCACTTTGCAGTATTTCACTTCTTATATCTAAATTTAAAGCTGCTTCAACTGTGATTGGACCTATTACCTTAGCTTTTAACTGTTCATCCTGTACTATACAAAATCCAAAGCTAATCTCTCTGCACTTTCCATTCTCTACTCCTAATGCAGCTATATAATCTAGCTTTTGCCTTCCAAGTGCTGATATATCTAGCAAAGATAAACGCGAATTTCCCTTAGGATGAGTGTGTATAACTGCCACTCCACTTAGTTTTCTATCCTTTATATCCACAGAGGCTATCTCCACTGTAGAATTATCTCCTATAGATACATTTATAACATTTCCTCTTCTATCTATAGCTACACTAATTTCTCTATTGATTATATCAGTTACATAGCATAATATATCTATCATTTCCATATTTAAATTATAGTTTTTATTTGTGTTTATTTCATATATTGCTTCCAGCTTATCTAGTATGGTATTCCTTATTCCTTCAATATTTCCCGTTATCATCTTCTCAACTCCATATTCAATTCTTTTTATAAGTTATATTATTATTATCCCACAAAAGATATTAAATTACTTAAATTATAAAATTTCACAATCCACCCCATTGTACCCTTTTGTGGTTTAATCATATTATAAGCTTTCTCATTTATATTACTATTAATTCAACTTTCGCAGTTATAAACAGAGCTCTTAGCTTCAGATGGAATTTTTATAATTACTTTTTCACCTTTACTTCTTACCTTATATAATGTAGCACTTAAATTTATATGCGAAAATTGAGTTATTTAATCCTTTATCAAAAATATAAACTTTCCAATTATAACTTTATATAATTTTATAACATTGTAGGCACATTGTAAATGAGATTGTAAATATACTTCAAATATATAAACAGTATGACTTAACTAATAAAATTCCCCTAATGACAAAAACCACATTATAAATTTGCCGGAAAATCTCCGCAATTAAATTAAATGAATTGAAAAAATCAAAAAATATTGTTAATATGAATAATATACTTTAAAATTTTTCATTATTATCGAACTTTATAAATTATAAATACTATATATTATCAAGTTGGGAGGTATCCTTTTGGAAAATATGGATAACAAAAAAAGAAATATAATAATATCTGAAGAACAAATAAGAGAAAGAATTAAAGAAGTGGGAGCTCAAATCTCTAAAGACTATTCTGGTGAAGAGGTTTATGTACTATCTTTATTAAGAGGTAGTTTTATATTTACAGCGGATCTTGTACGTAACATGGATTTGCCTACTATGATAGGTTTCATGACTACCTCTAGCTATGGCCATGGGGAAGAATCTAGTGGAAATGTTAAGGTAGTAAATGATATTCCTGATAATATAAAGGGATATAATGTACTTGTAGTGGATGATATTGTTGACTCAGGAATAACTATGGATTTTGTAATGAACCATGTAAAAGAATTAGGTGCTAAAGATGTTAAGTGTTGTGTTCTTTTAGATAAACCTGAGAGAAGAAAGGTAGATATAAAACCTGACTACTGCTGTTTCCAAATACCAGATGTATTTGTAGTTGGCTATGGTCTAAATTATGGAGACTATTACAGAAATGTCCCTTATGTATTTAACTGGGAAAAATAAAGTTCTTTTAAAATTAACTATAAATTGAAATTTACGGATAAATAATAGAAAAAAACTTATTAGGAACTAAGTGATAAGTGCTAAGTAAGAAGTAAGCGTGAAGAGTTAAGAGTTAAGGATAAAACTCTAAGAGTTTTTTATAATTAATTATAAAAAAACTCCTTGAGTTTTATCCTTCATTCTTACTTCTTACTTTTTACCTCTTACTTGTTCTAACTTACAACTTTCTATTTTACATTCTAAATTTTAAATTCAATTTGCCATTTTAAATCCTGCATCCCCTAAATCCATCTGTATTGCAGTACCTGGAACCTTCCCTACTATTATAGTTTCTGCTATGGGCACCTCATGTTTCACCTCTATTTCACTATTTTCCAATGGTATTATTACTCTAATTTTTGTTTTTACCTGAACATATATTTTATGACTGGTTTGATTTATACCTGCACTTTCAAATTTTGATAAATATTTTGTTTCTATATGTCCTATAGGTTGCATCTTAACAGTTATACTAGGACCAAAATAGGAAATTATATTATTTTTACTTATGTATCCAACGGGAATTTTAATTCCCACATATCCCAAATCCTTTAGTTTTTTTTGTGAATTTAAAGCCACACTGCATGCTATCTGGTTCATTTTTAATGTGTCAGCTTTCATCATAACAATACTTCCCTCATTATCCTTTTGCACTTTAATAACTTCATCATAATTAAAATCCTTAGAATACTCCTGTATTATAGACTCATTTAAAATCTCAGTGGCCTTAGCTCTCATCTCAGAATCTGCCACTACTAAAACAGTGGGAGTTATAATTTTATCAAATACATATATAAATATAATTAAAATAACAAATACAAAAAAAATGCAAACTAAAATTTTTAATTTTGTTTTTATCTTTATTTTATTTCCACTCCTTTTAAAGGCTATATTTAATCTATATGAAGAATATATATAAGTAATTCAACTTTCACAGTTATAAAATTTAAAATTTACAAATAAGTAATAGTTAATAGTTCAATTTTCGCAGTTATAAAATAAAAATATAAAATTTTCAGGTATGTAATTGGTAGGAGCTAAGAGCTAAGAAGTAAGAGTGAAGGAAAATCCTCATTAATTTTTACTTCTTACCTTTTACTCCTTACCTTGTATAGTGTAGAACTTAAAATTTATATGCGAAAGTTAAGTGCTTAAAATTCTATATTAATTTTAGATTTTATAAAATAACATGTTGTGATATAATAAACTAATAAATAATACTTAAATTTTGATTCTCAAGGAGGATATTATATGACCAAGAAAAAGAAATCTGCTAAAAAAAGGGGCAGAAGAGTATTTAAATTGGTGTTATTATCTATTTTGTTATTAATTTTATTGGCTTCAGTAGCCTTTGGTGGAATACTATTAGCTATGGTTAAAACAACACCTTCATTAGATGTAAATCAAATATTTTCTTTAAGCGAAACATCTAAATTATATGATGACAATGATAAATTTATGGATAATATACTTACTGAAGAAAAAAGCTCTCCCGTTAAGCTATCTGAAATGCCAGTACAGTTAAGAAATGCCTTCGTAAGCATAGAAGACGAGAGATTTTATGAGCATAAAGGTATAGACCCTAAAAGAATAGTAGGTGCTGTGTTAATCGATGTGAAAAATAAAATCACAGGAAATAAAAACCTACAAGGTGCTTCTACCATAACTCAGCAGCTTATAAAAAACTCTATGTTAACACCAGAAGTAAAATTAAAAAGAAAAGTTCAAGAAATATACCTAGCTATGCAGCTAGAAAATGCAATATCAAAAGATAGGATACTTGAAGCTTATTTAAATACTATTTACCTAGGAAGAGGTGCCCGTGGGGTAGGTGCTGCAGCAGAACAGTACTTTAGCAAAAATATCAAAGATTTAAATTTACTAGAATGTGCTTATATTGCAGGAGTAACTCAAAGTCCATCTGTTTATGACGCTTTTTCACCTACATCAAAAAAGAACCCTTCAATTTATTTAAACAGAACAAAAACTGTTTTAAATAAAATGCACGAAAATGGTAAAATAAGTAATACAGAGTATACTACAGCAATTAACGATATAGACAAGGGAAATTTGAAATTTAATCCTTCTACTACTTCTCACAAAATGCAATACGAATGGTTTTCTAGAGAAGTAGTCAAACAAGTTAAAAAGGATCTTAAATCAACCTATGGGTACAATGATAATGAAGTAAATAAATTACTTATGCAAGGTGGACTTAAAATATACACTACCATGGATAAGAACTTACAAGATAACACCCAAAACGTAATAAATGATATGAATAAACTACTTAATATAAAATCCATTGTTAAAAATAATATTTCACAACCTCAGGCTGCTGCTGTATTAATGGATTACCATAAAGGAGAAGTAAAAGCTATAGTAGGAGGAAAGGGCGATCAACCAGCTATGTCCACAAACAGAGCTACAGAACAGTTAAATCCTTGTGGTTCTAGTATAAAACCTATTTCTGTTTATGCCCCTGCTATAGATACAAAAATACTTACAGCTGCTTCAGTTTTAAATGATAACCCTCTTCCAAAAGAGTTTAAAGATAAATACCAAAATTGGGATCCGAAAAACTCACCAGCTGGATATAGCGGTCCTATTTCTCTTAGAACTGGATTGAAGTATTCTAAAAACACTATAGCAGCTCAAGTGGAAGATATTATAGGTATAAAAACTGGTGCTAGTTATGCAGAAAAATTCGGCTTGAATTTAACTGCTACAGATAAAAGTAGTATTGCAGCCTTATCTCTAGGCCAAATAGACGGAACTACGCCTATGGCTATGTCTGCGGCTTACGGTGTCTTTGGAAATGAAGGATTATACGCTGAACCTAAGACTTATAGAAAAGTAATAGACAGAACTGGTAAGGTTCTTTTAGAAAACAAAGTTCAAACTAAAAAGGTGATTTCACCTGCCACTGCCTATATTATCTACGACTTATTAAAAGAACCTTTGAAAACTTGGGGTACTAATGCTAATTTTGGTCCTATGGCTCGTGGTAAAACTGGTACTACTACTGACAGTAAAGATCTTTGGTTTGCAGGTCTTTCTCCATACTATTCTGCAGCTGTATGGATAGGTGACGATAAAAATGTTAACTTTAAGGAATTAGGTGTAAACCTTGGTAGTAATTCTGCCGCTTTGTTATGGGGAAAAATTATGAAATATGCCCACGAAGGATTGCCTTTCAAAAATATATCAAAACCTTCAGGTGTACAAGAAGTTACTGTTTGCGCTGCATCTGGAAAGATAGTTGGACCATATTGTTTAAAAGATGGAAAAACCTTTACTGAATATTTCTTAAATGGAACAGCTCCTACAGAATTCTGTGATGTGCATAAAATAGAAGTTAAACAGCCTGAAGACGATAAAAATAAGGATAAAGATAAAGATAAAGACAAAGACAAAGATAAAAATAAAAACGGAAACGACACTAATAAGCCAAACCCACCTGGCCAAGATAAGCCTTCAGTTCCACCTGCCGATCCTGGTAACGGAAATGCTGATGATAACGCAGGAGACGATAATGCAAACGGTGGTAATAGTAACTAAAATTTTAAAATTAACAAATGGACTGTCGCACTAAAAATAAATTGCGACGCAATTTTATAATTGACAATGGACAATGAATGAAGTTTTTCTTACAGAAAAACTAAAATTTTAAAAGACCTAAACATAGAATTTATCTATATTTAGGTCTTTTTCTGTTTTTAATTTTAGTTTTGCATTAGCAAAACATCCATAATTGTCAACTGTCAACTGTCAATTGTCAATTATAAGAATGTTGCGTCGCAACATTCTTATATTACTGTTATTTTTTAGTCTTAGGATTAAATATTATAGACATTATGTATCCAAAAACTATTGCAGCACTTATCCCTCCTGCACTCCCCTTTATGCCACCAGTAAATGCCCCTAAAAGACCTACTTTATTAACTTCTTTTATAGCACTTTTAGCTAAATTATACCCAAAACCCGGCAAAGGTATAGCTGCTCCTTCTTTTCCAATTTCCATTACATAATCATATATGTTTAAAGCGCCTAATATTACACCTATGGTTACAAAACTCACTAGTATTCTAGCTGGTGTAAGTTTAGTTTTATCCATTAGAATTTGAGCTATTAAACAAATAGTTCCTCCAACCAAAAAAGCGCTTATATAATCATTCATTTTTATCGCCTCCAAATTCTATAGCTACTGCATGTGCTATACCAGGTATACTTTCACCTTGATAAGAAGCTGTAGGACTCATAAGGGCTCCTGTGGAAATCAATAATGCTTTTTTAATATTACCACTTAGTAAATTTTTATATATGTATCCGCAGGCAACTACTGCTGAACATCCGCATCCACTTCCACCTGCATTTACCCCTTGCTTCTCAGCATCATAAATCTCCTCTCCACAATCTATATAAATATTATCCATATTATAACCATAGTCCTTAATTAGCTCAGCAGTTATCTTTCTACCTATTTTTCCCAAATCTCCTGTAGCGATTAAATCATAGTCATCTGGTGTTCTACCAGTATCCATAAAATGTTGTTTAATTGTGTCCACTGCTGCTGGCGCCATAGCTGCCCCCATATTATTAGCATCCTTTATTCCATAATCTTTAACCTTTCCATTAGTTACATATGTTACATATGGGAAATTACCTTCAGTTCCAACTACCGCAGCACCGGAACCCGTTACAGTCCATTGGGCACAAGGGGGCCTTTGGGAACCCATTTCCAATGGAGCTCTAAATTGTCTTTCAGCAGATGAAAAATGCGAGGATGTTGAAGCTACAGCATGATTTGCAAAGCCTCCATCTACTATCATCGAGGCTAATCCTAAAGATTCTGCCATGGTTGAACACGCCCCGTATAAACCTATAAACGGTATATCCACATCTCTAGCTGCATAATTAGATGAAATTATTTGATTTAATAGGTCTCCAGAAAATAAATAGTTTATATCCTGCTCTTTTAAATTAGCTTTTTTTATGGCAGCTGTTATAACACTATACAATAGACTTTTTTCTGCCTTTTCATAACTATCTTCCCCATTTAAATCATCTTGAAGAATTGTGTCAAAATAGTCCCTTAAAGGTCCTTCTCCTTCCTTAGGTCCCACTATGGTTGCTGTGGATATGATTCTAGGCTTGCTTTCTAATCTCACTGTTTGATTTCCTACTCTTTTATTCATATGAAACACCCACCTATTTAAAATAATTTATAAAATAATATATAATTCCTACAATTACAGATGAGCCTACACCATATACCAGTACTGGTCCTGCTATGGTAAACATTTTGGCAGCTACTCCAAAGATAAAACCTTCTTTTTTAAATTCCATGGCAGGCGAAACTATGGAATTTGAAAATCCCGTTATAGGAACTACAGTACCTGCTCCTGCATATTCTCCTAGTTTGTCATAAATACCTATACCTGTTAAAAGTGCTCCTATAAATATCATAATTATAGACACCCAAGTACCTATTTCTTCCTTGGGAAGTCCAAATTTCTCTAAATAATTATAAAAAAACTGACCCACATCGCAAATAAGCCCTCCAATTACGAAAGCCCTTATACAATGAACCCAAATATTAGATTTAGGATTTTCTGTTTTTGATAATTCTTGAAACTTCTTTTTTACTTTTTCTTCTTTTTTATTTTCTGAAGAATTATTCATGTTTATCCTTCCTTTCTATTTTAAAACTATATTTAATTTTCCTTAGAAACTATTGTATAAACAGAGCTCTTAGCTTCAGATGGAGTTTTTACTCCATCTAAAGGTTAGAGATCGTTATCCAGGGACGTAGCTGCCGTTATCTCCCACTTTGTTAGAAGTGGGAGTGTTACGGCAGGTAGGCATCGGATAAAAAACTTATAATTTATAATTTATAATTCAATATTCCAACAATCATATGAACTTATATTTTACTTTCTATATGTTACCTTTAAGTTTTAAAATTACTTTTTAGTATATTTGTTTTAAAATGCTATAACTTTACTAATATTATTGTTTGCAATATTTATTTTTTTAAACTTGTTTAAAAATCAAAAAAAATAAGGTATTATCAACATACCTTATTCAGTCAATTTACCCTTTAATATTTTTAATACCTTCTTCTCAATTCTGGAAACTTGCACCTGACTTATGCCTAACATTTTAGCCACTTCTACTTGAGTTTTATCCTTAAAATACCTAAGCATTATTATCTGCCTTGATCTCTTATTAAGTTCACCTAAAACCTCTTTTAACAACAATTTATCTGTAATATCCTCATCCTCTTGGCCCTTTTCTCCTATTTTATCTATGAGCATAACAGGTGAGCCATCGTCTTGATGTATTACATCATATAAGTACTGAGGTTTACTTGAGGATTCCATAGCAATCAATATTTCATCCACATCCACATTAGAAAAATCCGAAAGCTCTTGTATAGTAGGTTCTCTTCCTAATTTTTTTGTAAGCTTTTCCTTATCATAATGAATTTTTTGAGCAAGTAATTTTACATTTCTACTTACCTTTATTATTCCATCATCCCTTATAAATCTCTTTATTTCTCCCATCATCATGGGAACAGCATAAGTGGAAAATTTAACATTAAATTCTGGATTAAAATTCTTAATAGCTTTAATTAGTCCAATAGAACCTATTTGAAACAAATCTTCATAATCATATCCTCTATTCATAAATCTCTTTGTTACAGCTGATACCAAAGGTAAATTATTTTGCACCACTTCATCTAAAGCCTTTTTATCTCCCTGCTTTGCAAGCTTTATAAGTTCTCCATTATCCTCATAAATATCCTGTTTTTTATTTATATTATTATTTTCCATAAGCTTCACCTAACTTAAAGACCTGAAAACTTTTTTCATTACTACCTTGGTACCTTTTCCATTTTCAGAAGATACTTCCAATGAGTCCATGAAGGTTTCCATCACTGTAAAACCCATGCCTGATCTTTCTAAGTCTGGCCTTGAGGTATATAAAGGCTGCATAGCTAATTCTAAATTATCAATTCCTCTGCCTTCATCTATAACTATCACTGTAAAGCAATTTTTTTCTATATATCCTTCTATTTTAACTATACCATCCTTATTATTTTCATATCCATGAATTATAGAATTGGTAACCGCTTCTGAAACAGCTGTTTTTATATCAGTTAATTCCTCAATGGTAGGATCTAATTGTGATACAAAGGCCGATACTGCAACTCTAGCAAAACTCTCATTTTCAGATCTACTTAAAAATTCTATTTTCATCATATTATCCTGCATTATAATCCCTCCACAAATTAAATATTATTTACTGCTTCTTCTATGTTGTTATATAAATTTATTATTTTAAACATCCCTGATAGTTCAAACACTCTACTAACAGAACCTGTTACATTAGTCACAACCACTTTTCCACCATTTCTGCTTAGTCTTTTGTATCGTCCAATTACTACTCCTATACCAGAACTATCCATAAATGTAACCCCTGAAAAATCCATTATCAATTTATTGACCCTTTCCACATCAAGCCTGTTATCTATTTTATTTCTAACCTCTTCAGCACTGTGATGGTCAAGTTCCCCCATCATATAAGCTATAACTGTATCTCCAACTTTATCGAATTTTAAATACATTTAAACCCCTCCATACCTGTATATTTAAATACAATTTTACAAATACTACACAAAGGTATATAGTTTACATTCTATATTATTCATTATTTTCCTTCTTTTTCTATAATAATTTTTCTAAATATTGCTTTAATCTAAATTTATTGATATAATTTTAACCTAATTGTAGAATACTATTTAATTAATACCTCAACTTTCGCATATAAATTTTAAGCTCTACATTATACAAGGTAAGAATTAAAAGTGAAAAAGTAAGAGCTATTACCTATTACTTATCTGCAAATTTTATAACTGCAAAAGTTGAATCAAAAACTATATTGGTCTAATTATAAAAAATGTTTTAGAATTGTATTTTATATACAAATCTGAAGTATTTGTATATTTAACTATCTATAAATTTATTTTAAGGAGGTCTTATTTATGGAAATGTGGCTTAAAGAAGCTCAAATTAAGGATGCTGCTATGACTTATAAAGTAAAAGAAACTTTAGTAAGAAAAAAAACTAATTATCAAGATTTAACTATTGTAGACACTGAAGCTTTTGGAAGAATGCTTCTATTAGATGGAATAGTTCAGACTACCATAGCAGATGAATATGTTTACCATGAAATGATCACACATATAGCTTTGAATACTCACCCAAACCCTGAAAAAGTTCTAGTAGTTGGTGGTGGAGATGGTGGCACTATACGAGAAATTCTTAAACACTCATCAGTACAAAAGGCAGTTTTATGTGAAATAGACGCTGAAGTAATAAAAGAGTGTAAAAAATATCTTCCAGAAATATCTTGTGCCCTAGAAGACGAAAGATGCGAAATTTTTATAGGTGATGGAATAAAATATGTTCATGAACACAAAAATGAATTTGATGTTATTATAGTGGATTCTACAGATCCTTTTGGTGCTGCAGAGGGTTTATTTGGAGGAAGTTTTTATAGGGAAATATCTGATTGCCTAACAAAAGGCGGCATATTTGTTGCTCAAACTGAATCCCCTTTTTATTTACCAGATGTGGTCAAAAGAGTTTATAAAGATGCTAAAGATGTTTTTCCAATAACTAAGCTTTTCATGGCAGGAATCCCCACATATCCTAGTGGATTTTGGAGTTTTACTATGGGTTCTAAAAAATACGATCCTGAAAACGCAGATATTTCTGATAAGCCTGAACTAGAAACTAAATACTATACAAAAAAACTTCACAAAGCCTGCTTTGTTCTTCCGAAGTTTGTAGAAAACCTCACTTGCTAGTGGGCTAGTGGGCTAGTGGGCTAGTGGGCTAGTGGGCTAGTGGGCTAGTGGGCTAGTGGGCTAGTGGGCTTGTGGACTTTTTGTTTATTTGTTTATTTGTTTTTTAGTTTATTTGTCTATTCATTTTCTCTTTTTTTTGTTTGATTGTCTTTCTGATTATTATTTCTTTTATGTCTT
>NZ_CABDWS010000020.1 GCF_901447495.1 Haloimpatiens lingqiaonensis | reverse complement strand
TTTTAGCAGTTAATATATGCTCTGAAACTTTTAATAAGGATTTTGTGCCATCTAAGTTTATTAATCCATCAATAATAGTGGTTAAATGATGAAATTGTGGCTTATTCATTCCATAGTTTACATCATTTAAATAATTGTAAAGTTCATCATTTATGGATATAATATGGTTAGTAAATTTATTTGGCATACTGACAACCTCCCGTGTGATTAATTGAGTAATAACTTTTATATATCACGGAAACCGTCGGTGTGCCATATTTATTTTTTGGTAGCATTACCAATTTGACTTTTTATTTTGCAGAACTAAAGTTATTAATTTTAAAAATATGGATGAGGCTAATTATTTTATTAATTCTATAAGTATAGCTTATAATACAACAAATATGTGGAATTTAAAAGGATACACTCCTTATGAAATACAGAAAAGATCTAGTAATAAGGGAACAACAATAGTAAATAAACAAAAGATAGGAAGAAATGAACCTTGCCCTTGTGGAAGCGGAAAAAAATACAAAAAATGTTGTGGTAAATAAAATATGCCATATAGTGCTCAAGCATTATATGGCATATTTTATTTAGTATAATTTCAACATTATATTTAGTGAAATTCTTCACCAATATTTTCCCTTATGTGTTGGTGAAATTTTAACTTTGTATATTATGCACCATGAAGCTCAAATTTCCTTAAAAAATGTGAGTGTGAATGAATAGAGTTATCTATAATTTCTTTGTTTACAATGTAGTTATCACTAGAGGCTTGTATATATTCATATACATCATAGGTGCATAATAGGGACATGTTAGAGTTTTTAACCAAATTAGTAAGTTTTCTTTCTAACTCTAGGAAAAACTCCTTAGAAGTAAGGGTGATTATATGTGAGCAATCTTCTATAAGTCTAATACCTGAAAAACCTTTAATATTAGCTGAATTTAATATTTTCAGCATACCATTTTGAATATTATTTATATCTAATTTGTTGGTCAGATTACTAAATGCCTCTTCTGTGAAAAAATATATGTTATCTGTAGAGATGTTTTGATTAGTAAAAAATGAAGAAAGTTCTTTAAACTTATTTTCCTTCATTAAGATGTAAATAAGCTCATTATTATCCAAGCCTTTTTTAACATAATGTAATAAATTAATAAATAAATGCTCCTTGCTATAATAATAAAAAGCCGAATGAGAGCCAAAAACACTATCTAACGACATAATATTTCACTACCCCCCCTAGTTAGTAAATATTTTCAAAATAAATCATTATTACTTCATCTAGTGTTTAGTTAAGCTCTATTACACCTGATAGAGAAAATTACTTTAAATGACTGTTAGTGATTATAGAGTTTCAAGCGAGTATTTCCAATGCATAAAATTATGCAATGTATATCATTAGTTTTAATAGAAATAAAAGAATAATGTCTAAAGCATCTATTTCCAATTTTATACTAAAATATATTGATTTTCAAGAGTAATTTAAAAAAACAACATAAATTAGTGAAAATAATATATAAATGTAAAAAAATATTATGCTAAATACTTCAGGCAACAATTTTCACAGTTTATGATATAATTTATTTAAGTGTTAAGTTTTGTAAAATTTTATGACAGGAGTGATTAATGTGCTTCCGTATTCTGAATATAGTAAATCAAGAAAATTATTGGAAATGTTTAGGCTAATTAAATCAGGAGAGATAACTACAAAAGAAGAACTTTCAAACATATTTGAGGTATCACCAAAAACTATTGGAAATTACAAAAGGGAATTAGAGGAAGAATGGGATGCAGAAATAATTTATGACAAAAGTGAAGCTAAATATGTAATAGAAAGGGAAGGCATATTAGGATTATTAAAGGCTACACAACCTATTACTGCCGATGATGTGAATTTAATATTGGCTACATTAATAGAATCACAAAATTTTATGGAAACAAAGATGAATATAATAAAAAAGGGATTATTAGGTTTACTTCCTGAGGAAGAGGCAGAAAAGTTAGGTAAAATGCTTCATAGTGAAAAGCCATCTAATTGTAACGATCAGCCTATAGTGTTTAATTTAAACAAAATTAGACGAGCTATAGCATATGAAAATAAGATAGAATTTACATATAGATCTGCTGCGGGAAATCATAGAAATCATAAAATAATACCCTATAGCTTTGCTTGTGAATTTGGTAAATATTACATAATAGGTAAGCCTGAAGATAAAGAAAAGCTTGTGCATTTTAGATTAGATAGAATTGGAAAAGTAACTATTTTGGATGAAATAGGGGTAAGAAGTGATGAGTTTAATGTGTATGACTATTTAAAAAAGACTTGGTACATGTATGGTGGCGAAGAGACTAAAATAAAAGTTAAATTTAATAAAGAATTTTATAATGTGGTTACAGAAAAAAATATGATTGAAGGCAGATTAATAGAGGAAACCGATGAATATTTTATATACCAATTTGTAGCAAATGGTACCTTGGGCATAAAGTTATGGATTTTAGGATTTGGTGCAGGTGCTGAAGTATTAGAGCCCTATGAATTAAGGGAAGAATTTGAAAATATAGCTAAAGAGATGATGAAAATATATTGTAGTTAGTTTATAAATCCTCAAAAGCTACTTTTGCTGGAGAAAATTTCATACGCTAAAATATTACCATTAACTTTAAATTTCTCGAAAATTATTGTTGCTTGTGTGGTATGGTTCAAGATTTATATACTAAATCAGTTTATCCAGAGACGTAGCTGCCGTAATACTCCCACTCCTAACAAAGTGGGAGATAACGGCAGCTACGTCCCTGGATAAGGATCTCTAACCTTCAGTTGGAGTAAAAACTCCATCTGAAGCTAAGAGCTCTGTTTATAACTAAAAGAAAACACTGCTACTTGTTTTGGTAGTAGTTAATAAAGCTAGAATGAAGAATTTATTAAAGACTTCACTCTAGCTTTATAATTTTGCTATTTTTTTATAGCAGGAAGAACTTTTTTTGCTATAGCAGCTGCAACTCCACTTAGTAGAATATCTTTTATTATAAAAGGAGCCACGCATACTTTTATAACTTTCATTATTCCCATAGGATTCTTCATGTAGAAATTCATTATAAAGTAAAAATAAATAGTTCCAAAGGCATACATAATTATAAGACCTGAAATTATACCTATAGATAAATTTTTAAAGGTTGCCCTTCTATTTTCAATTAATTTACCTATTAAATATGCGCCCACTGCAAAACCTAATATATATCCGAAAGTTGGATGAACTATTGTGGTAGGTCCGGCTTTTCCACCTTGAAATACAGGAATTCCAATAAGGCCTAATAAAATATATATAATTTGTGATAAAGCACCTAATTTAGCACCCAATAGAGCTCCAGCTAGGCATGCGAAGAATGCTTGAAAAGTTAATGGAACCAATGGTGTAGGTATGGACAAATAAGCTCCTACAACCATAAGTGCTGCAAATAAAGCTGTTAAAGTAATATCTCTGGTTTTCAATATAAATCTCTCCATTCTATTTTAATTAATAAAAATATTGTAAACTATATTTTGAAATTATGTTTACAAATAAAATATATATGAACATAGTATTTTTGTCAATATATAATAATTTGCCATAAAAATTTAAAGCTAGTACAACATATACTAGAATTTATTATTAGCGCCGTGACCACAACTTTAATTTAAAGCTTGTATTTTAAATTAAAAATATTTATTCAGCTAATGTAGAGATTGAAATTTGTAGATAAGTGAGAGGTGAGAGGTAAGAAGTAAGAGGTAAGAAGTAAGAGGTAAGAAGTAAGAGATAAGAAATAAGGGGTAAGGTAAGGGGAACAGTAGAAGTGGTTGCTTAAATAAAAATTGAATTTTAGATTAAAAAGTATTTTAAGATTAAATTAATAATGCAAATTATGAATTGGATATAATTATAATATATATTGCAAATATTTAATTAAAAATATATAATATAATTACCCCTAGGTGGTATATTGCGGGTGATTGATGAAGGGAGATATTAAAATGGAGAATGTGAATATAATTTTAGCTTTTTCAGCAGGAGTACTTTCTTTTTTATCTCCATGTATTTTACCACTGATTCCGGCATATATAACATATTTAACTGGAATGAGTATAGAGGAGATAAATAGTGGAAAAGATAAAATAACTATAGTTAAAAAATCCCTTGGATTTATATTAGGATTCTCAATAATATTTATATTAATGGGTGTATCCATAAGTAGCGTTGGAAAAGTTCTTTCAAACAATAGGGATGTTTTTAGAAAAGTTGGAGGAATATTAATTATAATATTTGGATTACATACCATGGGAATATTAAAAATAAAAACTCTATACAGAGAAGGAAGAGTTTTAAATATGAGAAAAGCTGAAGGAACCTTTGGAGCCATAGTATTAGGAATGGCTTTTGCAACTGGTTGGACACCTTGTATAGGCCCAATACTATCTTCTATATTAATTTATGCAGGAAGTGTAGACAGTGTAAGTAAAGGGGTACTTCTATTAGTATTTTATTCTTTAGGTATGGCCATACCATTTTTTCTTACAGCGTTATTAATACAAAAATTAAGCGTCTATTTAAAAAGGATATATAAATATTTTCCAGTGATAAGTTTTATAAGCGGCGCAGTTCTCATTTTAATGGGAATAATGATATTCACTAATAAGCTAACCATGTTGAATAATTATTTGAACTTTTAGAATTGAAGGGAGGGAAAGCACAGGAAACTTATTGAGTTTCTTGTAATATAAATATGAAAAAGAAAAATATTTTAACTGCTATACTGGTGATAGCAATATTTGCAGCGGTCTATGGAATGAAGGTTTACACTGATTCATATAAAAATAAAAATAGTATAGTACAAAGCAATAAGAGTGAAAGTGAAAAAAATCAAAGTACACCAGATAAAGACAAAGAGGAGAAACAAGTTCAAGAAACTACAGATTATTATAAATCCACAGATTTTACTTTAAAGGATCTTCAGGGTAAAACCGTAAAGTTAAGTGATTTTAAAGGTAAAAAGGTGTTTTTAAATTTCTGGGCTACCTGGTGCGGTCCTTGTAAAAGGGAGATACCAGACATGATAAAGTTCCAAGAGGAAATTAAGGATGACAATATAGTTATATTAGCTGTAAACATTGGAGATAGTAAAAGCAAAGTAGAGGATTTTGTAAAGAAAAATAATATAAATTTCACTGTTTTATTAGATGAAAAGCAACAAGTAGCCATAAAATACAATGTTTCAGGTATACCAACTACCTATTTGATTGATGAAAATGGTAAGCTTGTAAAATGGACTACAGGCGCTATGGAAATATATATGATGAGGGACTTCATTAAGTAAAATAACTGAAGTTTTCATATATTTTTCAAATAATACAAAAGATGAATAAAGATATATATGTATTTAAATTTTAAATACAAAATTAAAAATTATTATTTTATGCGAATATATAGCGGTAAGAGAGTTATAAAAAAATATAGAGTTTGGAGGAAATAAAATGAAAAAAACATTAAAGGTAG
This sequence comes from Haloimpatiens lingqiaonensis, assembly GCF_901447495.1. Lineage (GTDB taxonomy): Bacteria > Bacillota > Clostridia > Clostridiales > Clostridiaceae > Haloimpatiens > Haloimpatiens lingqiaonensis. Next base: position 38,955 of record NZ_CABDWS010000020.1, on the reverse strand, counting down.
AAGGAATGAGCTGCATGTATTGTGCAAAGCATGTAAAAGAAGCTCTCCAAGAGTTGGAAGGTATAAAAAGCGCTGAGGTAGATTTAAAGTTAAAGATGGTAAAGGTAGAAATGGAAAAAAGTATAGAAGATAATATTCTAAAAATTGCAATAGAAGATGCTGGATACGAAGTAATAGAGATATCTTAACCAAGACTGTGATATTAGAAATTAAATATTTTACAATGGAGAATTCTCAAGATTTGAGTTTTACAATACATTGAGAATTCTCTTGCTTTATTTAGAAGAGTTTTTATAGTTTGTCTTTCTTTTTAAAGTACTTTTTCAAAACATATAAATGGTTTAATCTTGCCATTGTTGAAAAATACTTGTCCTACTTTTTTGTAACCTAGATTTTTAAACATGGATTGCATTTTTTCATTTTCTATATAGGTGTCTGTTCTAATAGAGGTAAATTTATTATTTCGTGCAAAGTTTTCTGAAAAACACATTAATGCCTTAGCTACACCTTTTCTTTGCCAATGTATATCTACTGCCATTCTATGAATAACCATTATTTTGCCTTGAGAATCAGTCCAGTTAATATCACTATATTCTTTTGCTTCAATATGGTTGAGAACCACTATTCCAATGATTTTATCATTAAATTTAGCTGCAAATAAATAGCCAGAGGATATATCTTCTTTAATTACTTGTTCATTAGGATAAGATTCATCCCATTGATTAGAGCCTTCCTCATTCATTTTTTTAACACAATTTTTAATCAAACACATAATTTCCTTTAAGTCACTTATGGACGCTTGTACTATTTCCATAAAAAAATCCTCCTTATTGCCAATGAAAGTTATATCAATCTTAATAGGATTCAAGATTGATATGTGATGAATTACCACCAATAACATTTGCCAGTATCCCTTTACATTACGGTGAGGGGAATACCTTGGGTTTACCATACCTTGTATATTTTACGCAGTAGAGGATTTAACTACTGTAACCTCATATATACAGTTGTGGAATAACTTTATTATCTCCCAAAATAGTTATGCCATTGATTTAATATTGAATAGTTAGGAATATAGGTTGCATGCCACCATTCCTAAAACAATAATGTGCATATAAAAGCGTTAATATTACTACTATATTATAACCTAAATTTTAATTTAAAAGTAAATTTAAAATATTTTGCTTACATCCTGCTATACAAGAACATAGGGTTTTATGCAAAATTATATAAAATTTTACCTCATGTCCTGTTCTAGATATTTAAATACAACCTTTTCCACTTCATCTGCCTGATTATCAGTAATATTAAGAGTTTCTATGTACCCATCTAAAGCTTTAAGTTCTATAATGCCGTATTCTTCATTGGTTAGCAAGTCTGTACTTCTTTTAAATTCCAAAATTTTATAACCATCATTAATCATTTGTGAAATTTTATTATTCAATAGCACCGCCTCCAAAGATATGTATAATTTTCATTTAATGCTATTATTTACTTGTAGACATATAAATATACCTTAATATATAATTTTCATAAATTAATATAAATATGAATTATTTTCATGTAAGTCTTAAGAATACTAAACATATTATAAAATTTAGTGAAAATAAAACCTGCTAAAATAAGATACTAAATGAAAAACTGAGAAAAATAAGGTTATATGCATAAAATATTGCGATAATTAAGAAAAATGTAGAAAAACAAATAATTTTCTTAAAATTCAGCAAAGAATTAATTTTAAGAACGTAGTATAATTTTAATTGTAGAAATTTAATTTATTTTTATATTATTTTAGGGGAGGGAACCATAATGATAGATAAGCTAATATATGAACAAGACAACGAATTAGCACTATTAATGGAGAAAGAATTAGAAAGACAAAAGGGAAATATTGAACTTATAGCTTCAGAAAATATTGCAAGTCCAGCAGTTATAGAAGCTATGGGAAACCACCTAACAAATAAATATGCAGAAGGTTATCCAGGAAAAAGATATTACGGTGGATGTGAATTTGTAGATGAAATAGAAGACCTTGCAAGAGAAAGACTTAAGAAAGTATTTGGAGCAGAGCATGTAAATGTTCAGCCACACTCTGGAGCAAGCGCTAATATTGCTGCATATTTTGCTATTATCAAACCAGGAGATACAATATTAGGAATGAATTTATCTCATGGTGGACACTTAACTCATGGAAGTCCAGTTAATATATCAGGAAGTTATTTTAATGTAGTATCTTATGGAGTAGATCCAGATGATCAAAGAATAGATTATGAAGAAGTTAGAAGACTAGCTGTAGAACACAAACCAAAGGTTATTGTAGCAGGAGCTAGTGCTTACCCAAGAATAATCGATTTTGCTAAATTTAGAGAAATTGCAGATGAAGTTGGAGCATATTTAATGGTAGATATGGCTCATATAGCTGGTCTTGTAGCAGCTGGACTTCATCCAAATCCAGTAGAATATGCTGATATAGTAACTTCTACTACTCATAAAACATTAAGAGGACCAAGAGGAGGAATAATTCTTTGCAAAAAAGAACTTGCTAAAGCTATAGACAAGGCTATATTCCCAGGAACTCAAGGTGGTCCATTAATGCACATAATAGCTGCAAAAGCAGTATGCTTTAAGGAAGCTTTATCAGATGAATTCAAAGAATATCAAAAACAAGTAGTTAAAAATGCTAAAGCTTTAGCAGATGCTCTTGTAGATAGAGGATTCAACTTAGTTTCAGGCGGTACAGATAACCATTTAGTACTTGTAGACTTAAGAAACAAGAACATAACAGGAAAAGAAGCTCAAATATTATTAGATAAAATTCACATAACAGCAAACAAAAACTCAGTTCCTTTTGAAACTGAAAGTCCATTTGTAACTAGTGGAATAAGATTAGGCTCACCAGCTGTTACTACAAGAGGAATGAAAGAAGAAGACATGGTAGAAATAGCTGACATAATTGCTAAAGCAATAGAAAATAGAGAAGATTTAGAGCCATTAAATAAGAGAGTTGCAGCTTTATGCGAAAAATATCCACTATATGAAGGATTAAAATAATATAGAGTTTTAAATAAAAATATATGAATATTAGAAGTAGAGTTTTATATGTGCTCTACTTCTTTTTTATAATAAGGAGTATAATGAATGGTAATGATGCTAATTCAAATGGTAGAGAATAATTTAGTAAATGTAAAAATTTTAGAGTAAAGATAGTAAAAGATATACTATAATAAAGTTTTAAAAAGATATAATAGAAAAAATTACGAAATTCAATAAATTTTCTATTTGATTTATGCAAAATGTTTGGTAAAATAAATTTAAGAAAACAAAATTTAATATGTGTCTTTAAAAGAGAAACAATATATATTTTTTAGTGGGCAGAAAACGTTTTTAACAATATAAGTTTAAGAAATTACCTAGAGATTTCAACATTTATTTTACAGTTTAAATTCTACATTAAAAAGTTTATTCATCTGATGTAGAGCTTGAAATTTATATGCGAAAGTTGAGTTAAGGTAATAATTATTATTTAAATATAAATTAAATTTTAGGAGGTACGGCATTATGGGCAGTAAGTGTTTAGAAAAATTCTTAAAGGAAGGACTAGAGGATTTAAGAAGTAAGGGATTGTATAACCAAATAGAATCACTAGAAAGTCCAAATGGTCCAATAATAAAAATAAACGGTCACGATCTTATAAACTTGTCTTCTAACAACTATTTAGGATTTGCTACAAACAAAAGAATGATGGATGCTGCAAAAAAAGCTGTAGACAAATATGGAGTAGGAGCAGGTGCAGTTAGAACAATAAACGGTACTTTAGATATACATGATGAATTAGAAAGAAAAATTGCAGAGCTTAAAGATGCAGAAGCTGCTATAGCATTCCAATCAGGATTTAACTGTAATGCTGGAGCAATTCAAGCTATTATGGATAAACATGATGCTATATTATCAGATGAATTAAACCATGCTTCTATAATAGATGGATGCAGACTTTCTAAAGCTAAGATAATAAGAGTTAATCACTCTGACATGGAGGATTTAAGACAGAAAGCTAAGGAAGCTAAGGAAAGTGGATTATACAATAAGATAATGGTTATAACTGACGGTGTATTCTCTATGGACGGAGATATAGCTAAACTTCCTGAAATAGTAGAAATAGCAGAAGAATTTGACTTAATAACTTATGTTGATGATGCTCATGGTGAAGGTGTATTAGGAAAAGGTAAAGGTATAGTAAGTCACTTTGGACTTGAAGGAAAAGTAGATTTAGAAATAGGAACTTTATCAAAAGCATTAGGCGTTGTAGGCGGATGTGTAACAGGAAGTAAAGATTTAATTGATTGGTTAAAAGTAAGAGCAAGACCATTCTTATTCTCAACTTCATTAACTCCAGGAGCTGCAGCTGCTGTAATAGAAGCTATTAACATATTAATGGAAAGTTCAGAAGCAGTAGATAAGGTATGGAAAAATGGAGATTACCTAAAGAAAGGTTTAAAAGAATTAGGATTCAACATAGGCAATAGTGAAACACCAATAACTCCATGTATAATTGGAGATGAAAAAACAGCTCAAAAATTCAGTGCTAGATTAAGAGAAGAGGGAGTTTATGCTAAGTCAATAGTATTCCCAACAGTACCTCTTGGAACAGCTAGAGTTAGAAACATGCCAACAGCAGATCATACAAAGGAAATGCTTGACAAAGCACTAGAAGTATACGCAAAAGTTGGTAAGGAACTTGGAGTTATAAAATAAGAATTAAAAATTAAGAATTAAAGGATAAAACTCTTTTAGAGATATAAGATAATAATTGCGAATTGAAAATTAAGAATTGAAGGATAAAATTTCTTTGGGGTTTTTTAGAATAAGTTAAAGAAATTCCTCTGGAATTTTAACCTACATTTTAAATTCTAAATTTCACATTAAATATTATATTCTAAGTATTACATTAAATATTAAAATAAGTAAGGGGAGAAATCTAATGAAAAAAATATTAGTTACAGGATGCTTGGGACAAATAGGCTCAGAACTTACAATGAAATTAAGAAATACCTATGGAAATGACAATGTTGTAGCTACAGACATAAGAAAACTTGAAGGAAATGAAGTAATAGAATCAGGTCCATTTGAAATATTAGATGTTAATGATGGAAAAGCTATGGGTGAAATTGCAAAAAAATATAATGTTGACTCAGTAATTCACTTAGCAGCATTATTATCAGCAGTAGCAGAAGCAAAACCAGTACTTGCATGGAATATAAATATGGGTGGATTATTTAATGCACTAGAAGTTGCTAGAGAGTTAAATTGTTCATTCTTTACACCAAGTTCAATTGGTGCTTTTGGACCATCAACACCAAAAGATAAAACACCACAAGACACAATACAAAGACCACAAACTATGTATGGTGTAACAAAGGTTTCAGGAGAACTTTTATGTGACTACTACTTTAAGAGATTTGGAGTAGATACAAGAGGAGTTCGTTTCCCAGGACTAATATCATACAAAACATTACCAGGTGGAGGAACTACTGACTATGCAGTAGATATATACTACAAAGCTCTACAAGATAAAAAATATGCTTCATTTATAGGAGAAGGAACATACATGGACATGATGTATATACCAGATGCTCTTGATGCTATAGTTAACTTAATGGAAGCAGATGGATCAAAATTAAAGCATAGAAATGCATTTAACATAACAGCTATGAGCTTTGCACCAGAACATGTAGCAGCAGAAATAAAGAAACACATTCCAGAATTCCAAATGACTTACGATGTAGATCCTATTAGACAAGCAATAGCTAATTCATGGCCAAATTCTATAGATGATTCTGCAGCTCGTGAGGAATGGGGATTCAATCCAAAATATGATTTAGCGTCTATGACAACAGATATGTTAGAAAAATTAAGAGTTAAATTAAATATAAAATAATGAAAAATTTTAATTAAGTTACAAAAAGTACATTGCAGGATGAAAATCCATCAGCAATGTACTTTTTATTAACTTTATAAAATGCTATAATAATAAAATATAGATTTTTAAATGTCATTATGGTTATTTTATGAAGGGAGAGATTTAGTTGGGAAGTAAATATTTTATAATAGATGCAAAAGTTCTTCCAGAAGTATTTGCAAAGGTTGTTGAACTTAAAGAACTATTATATAGGGGCAAGGTAAAGGATATATCTGAAGGAGTAAAGGTAGTTGGCATAAGTAGAAGTACATATTATAAGTATAAAGATTTCGTTTTCTCTTTATCTGAAAGTGTAAAAGGACAAAAGGTTACTATTGGACTTTTGCTTGAAAACCAAAAGGGAACTCTTTCAGGAATACTTGATGAGATAGCAAGGCACAATGGAAATATACTAACTATAAATCAAGATATACCTATAAATAATGCTGCTAATGTAACTATAACTTTTAACATATCTGATATGGACGTGGAAATGAATAAGCTTTTAGAAGGAATAAATAGCTTGAAGAATGTAATAAAAGTAAGCTTAATAGCTATGGAATAAAAGGTACATGGAAAAACTTGAGGGTAAGTAAGAAAATGTGAATATGACAAAAAGACTGCTGAAGGTCAGCAGTCTTTTTTATAGAATTCTATATATTATTTTAAAATTTGTGAACCATTGGTACAATCGCCAGTGCATTGTACTTTATCTTGTCCTCTACCTTGCCCTTGCCCCTGGCCCATTCTGCCTTTACCTTGTTTCCCGCCTTGTCTTTTAGAAGGATCTTTTCTGCCATTTCTGTTATCTAATGTACAGTTTTTAGAGTTTTCTTTAATTCTAGTTTTAATTTTTTCCCCTTCTTCTTTAGTCAAAGTACCTTTAGCCACGCTTTCATCTATAGCTTTTGACTTGCTGTCTACTAGGGCTTTTTTTAGATCCTCTTCTGATAATCCTTTTTCTTTAGCAAAGTCTTTTAATGTTTTTCCTTCAGCTAAAGCCTTGTTTATTTCTTCGTCACTTACTTTTAATTTGTCTTTAATTACAGATGCCATAAAGTCGTATCCTTTTTTGCCTGTTATTCTGCGTAAACCTAGTCCTTTTTCATTATATGATCTTTGTGAGTTATTATTTTCAACTGCTGCAGGTTTTGAAGTATTTAAGTTATTTGCACTAGTGGCATATACTGTACTTCCTAGAGCTAACATAGTACACATAGATAGTGTTAATAATAAATTTTTCTTTTTCATATTGAAAACCTCCTGTTTTTTAGTTTATATCTATATATTAAAGTGTATCTGTGGTTAAAGTATGGGGTAATTGTGATAAAATTGTGAAAACAATAAAAGATTTAACAAAATTTATGTTAAAATAAATAGTAGATAGGTATAGTCCATTTTCTTGGAATTTGAAGATAAGTAATAGGTAAGAGGTAATAAGTAATAAGTAATAAGTGATAAGTAATAGGTAAGAGGTAATAAGTAATAAGTAATAAGTAATAAGTAATGGGTAATAGTTAAGGATATTTTTAAGATATTTCAACATTAGAGGGGTGAAAAAATTGTTGGAGGATTTAAAAAGAAAAGTTGTAGAGATAGCAAAAAAAGCAGAAAAAGATGGGTTTTGCAAATGTAAATCAGGCAATTTTAGTTTAAAGGATAAAGAAACAGGGTATATACTAATAACTCCCTCAGCGGTGTCAAGGGAGCTTTTAGAAGAAAAAGATATAATAGTTGTGAATGGAGAAGGAACAGTGATAGAAAACAAATCTACACATAAGCCCTCCACAGAAACTTTGATGCATTTAATGGCTTATAAAACAAGAGAGGATGTATTTGGGGTATGTCATACCCATGCACCATTTTCCACAGCTTTTGCAGTGCAAAAAAAGGAAATTAAACCAGTGGTATTAGAAGCTATGGCTTATGGGGAAAGGGTGCCAGTTGCTAAGTATGGAAGAACAGGTACTGAAGCCTTGGCTCAAAGTATAGTAGAACCTTTGAGGATTTCTAATGCATGTTTATTGGAAAGCCACGGTGCATTAACTGTTGGTAAGGATATAGACGAAGCTTTTTTAAATATGCAGTACATAGAAGAAGTGGCTAGAATAAATATTTATGCCATGGTAGTAGGAGGCGGAAAAGAAGCACCTGAATTTCCTAAAGAGGAATTTGAAGCTATAAGGAAAAGTGACTCTTCACATTAAAATAAAATTGAAAATTTAAAATGAAACTCTTTTAGAAGTTAACTATAATTTGGAGTTTGTAGATAAGTAATAGGTAATAAGTAAGAAGTAAGAAGTAATAGGTAAGAAGTAAGAGTTAAGGGTAAAACTCGAGGAGTTTTTTATAATTAATTTGTGGGTAACAGATAATAAGTAACAGATAATAAGTAACAGATAATAAGTAACAGATAATAAGTAACAGATAATAAGTAATAGATAAGTTAACAGCGGTGTTACAAATTTATTAGATAGGGGGATTGTAAATGTCATATGATTTTAATAAGGTAGTAGACAGATTTAATACAAAAAGTGTTAAGTGGGATCTACTAGAAGAAATTTATGGGGATAAAGACGTTATACCCATGTGGGTAGCAGACATGGACTTTGAAGTTCCAGAAGAGATAATAAGGGCTATAAAGAAAAGATTAAATCATGGGATATTTGGATATAGCCTTAGCGGGAAGGAATATAATGATGCAATAATTAATTGGATGAAACAGCGTCATCAGTGGAACATACAGGGTGAATGGATAAAATTTACTCCAGGGGTAGTGCCAGCACTAAATTTTATATTAAGGGCTTTTACAAAGCCAGGGGATCAAGTAATAATACAAACACCTGTATATCATCCTTTTGCTAGATCTATAAAGAATAATGGGTGCACAGTTGTAAAAAATCCTTTAAAATATGAGAACCTTACATATAAAATGGATTTAGAAGATTTAGAAAAGAAGATAACTAACAGAACTAAAATTTTAATTTTATGCAATCCTCACAATCCTGTAGGAAGAGTATGGAGTAAAGAGGAATTAACAGCTTTAGGAGAAATCTGCTTAAAACATGGGATATTAGTGGTATCTGATGAAATACATTTTGATCTTATATATAAAGAAAATAAACATACAGTATTTGCATCTATAAGTGAAGAATTTGCTCAAAACTCTATAACTTGTACAGCACCAAGTAAAACATTTAATATAGCTGGATTTCAAACATCAAATATAATAATACCTAATGATAAACTTAGAAATTTATTTAGTATAGAATTAGAGAATTTAGCCATAAATGGTCCTAATATTTTTGGTTGTGAGGCATTAATTGCTGCATATAATTCAGGCGCACAGTGGCTTGATGATCTTATAGATTATTTAAAAGGGAATTTAGATTTTCTAATTAGTTTTATAGAAAAAAGAATACCAAAAATTAAGGTGGTTAAGCCACAGGGCACATATTTAGTTTGGCTTGATTGTTCAGGATTAAACATGAATAGCGAAGAAATGAGAGAATTCTTTGTTAAAAAAGTAAAGCTAGGGCTAGATGATGGAATAATGTTTGGAGAAGAAGGAGAAAAGTTCCAAAGGGTAAATATAGCTTGCCCTAGAAGCACATTAAAAGAAGCTTTAGAAAGAATAGAAAAAGAGGTTAATAAACTATAATTATGAAAGAGCAATGAGTAAAGAATAAATATCAAAGAACAAATATCAAATATGAACTAGCAAATGTCAAAGAGCAGATAAAAAATAAAAATGTAAAAGTGGAACTTGTGGGGAAGATAAGAATTAAGTAAGAAGTAAGAGTAAGAAGTAATAAGTAAGAAGTGAGAGTTAAGGAGGATTTTCCTTCACTGCGTTACGGAAAATCTTTAATTAATTTAAAAAAACTCCTTGAGTTTTATCCTTACCTCTTACTTCTTACCTTTTAACTTTTACCTTACCTTTTCGATCTTGCAAATTCTAAATTAGAGTTAATTTATAAAAGTGCATCAGTTTAAATTTTGTATTTAAAAAATATTTATTTTTATCAATTATCATTGTTCAGCGATCATTGATAATTAAACATTGATAATTAATATTTTATGGTAGATTATAAAGTTAAGAATTACATAAAAATATGCTTGAAATTATAAAAAAAATAACGTATACTGAAGACATGAAAGCGGTAACATATTAAGGGGGATTTGAAATGGCAGTTACAATAAAGCATATAGCAGATAAGGCTGGAGTATCTTTGGCAACGGTTTCTAGAGTTTTAAACGATTCAGGTTATGTTAAGGAAGAAACTAGAAAAAAAGTAGTACAGGCAATAAAAGAACTTAATTATACACCAAGTGCTATAGCTAGAAGTTTGACAAAAAAGAAAACTAATGTAGTAGGCGTTGTAGTACCGGACATTAATAACCCTCACTTTGGAGAATTAATAAAGGGGATATCAAAAGTAGTAGATGCCGCTAATTTAAACATGATACTATGCGATACAGATGAGAGTACAGAAAAGGAATTGAAGGCTCTTCAGTTATTAAGAGAACAGAGAATAGAAGGAATAATTGTTTCACCTACCTCGAATGAAAATGATTTCAATAGTGAATGTTTAAATACTTTGGAAAATTTAGGAATACCCATTGTGCTTTTAGATGGAGATGTTAAATACTCCAATTTTAGTGGAGTGTTTGTGGACAATATAAAAGGTGCTTATGAAGGAATTATGGCACTGATAAAAGAAGGACATAGCAAAATAGCTATAATAACAGGTAGAATTAATTCTAAGCCAGCCAAAGACAGACTTATTGGATATAAAAAAGCTTTAGCTGCAAATAATATAGATATAAATGAAGAATATATTTTTTATGGAGATTATAAAGAAGAAAGTGGATATAAATTAACTCAAGAAATACTTAATATGAAAAATAGACCTACAGCTATTTTTACAAGCAATAATATGATGACATTAGGTTGTATAAAGGCTCTTAATGAGCATGGAATTAGCATACCAAGGGATATGTCAATTGTAGCTTTTGATGAGCTAAAGGTTTTAAATATTCTTGGAATGAATATAAGCTTTATTGCAACACCTACAGAAGAAATGGGTAGAACAGCCATGGAACTTCTTTTAGAAAATTTAAAAGACAAGGAAAAATCTCATGTTAATAGGATAACTATGCATCCTAAACTTTTACTTAAAGGATCAGAAAAATTTAAAAAATAAATATTATAGAATATGGCTAAGAATTTAATTAAGAATATAGCTAAGGAGTTAATTAAGAATACCTGGCTTTAACGTAAACAAGTTAACACAGAGATTATATATAATTTTTACGATTTACGTTTCTGTATAAAACATATAGAAGAAACAGAAACTAAGCGGAAGGATTTGAAATTTAAAACTAAAGATAAAATATATATGTTAAAAGAGCTTTTTAAAGGTAAATAACAATGCTTTAAAAGGTATTTATCCAGAGACGTACTGCCGTAACACTCCCACTTCTAACAAAGTGGGAGATAACGGCAGCTACGTCTCTGGATAACGATCTCTAACCTTTAGTTGGAGTAAAAACTCCATCTGAAGCTAAGAGCTCTGTTTATGAAACATATTAAATAAACTTTACCACATGAAATAAAATTTAAAAAGGAGAGATAAGAATGAAAATACAACAGTACATCGACCACACATTACTAAAACCAGAAGCTACAGAGGAACAAGTTATTAAAATATGTAAAGAGGCTAGAGAATATAATTTTGCATCTGTATGTGTAAACCCTTACTATGCTTCATTAGTAACTAAAGAATTAGAAGGAACAGAAGTAAAAACTTGCGTTGTAATAGGTTTTCCTTTAGGAGCTAATACTAAAGAAGTTAAAGCTTTTGAAACAGAGCAAGCTATAAAAGATGGTGCTAAAGAAGTAGATATGGTTATAAATGTTGGAGCTTTAAAAGATAAGAAATACGATGTAGTAAAAGAAGATATAAAAGCTGTAGTAGAAGCAGCAAAGGGAAAAGCTCTTGTAAAAGTTATAATAGAAACTTGTCTTTTAAATGAAGAAGAAAAGGTAAAAGCATGTGAAATTTCAAAAGAAGCAGGAGCAGACTTTGTAAAAACTTCTACAGGATTTTCAACAGGTGGAGCTACTAAAGAAGATATAGCTCTTATGAGAAAAGTTGTAGGAGAAGAATTAGGAGTAAAAGCATCAGGCGGAATAAGAGATTATAAAGCTTGTATGGATATGATTAATGCTGGTGCTAGCAGAATAGGAGCTAGTGCAGGTATAAAGATAGTACAGCAGGCTGAAAGTGGAGATATGGAAGAAACTAAGGGAGCTGGTCTTTACTAATAAATATAAATAAATACACAAAATTAATTGATAAATAGTGTTTTGTGAAGGGAGCTTAAAAAATATGAGAATGTACGATTTGATAATTAAAAAAAGAAATGGTGAAGAACTTACAACTGAAGAAATAAACTTTTTTGTAGATAATTATACTAAAGGTAATATTCCAGATTATCAAGTATCAGCTCTTTTAATGGCTATATTTTTCCAAAAGATGAACGCTAGAGAAACAGCAGATTTAACTATGGCCATGGTACATTCAGGAGATATGCTAGATTTGTCTAAAATAGAAGGTATAAAGGTAGATAAACACAGTACAGGAGGAGTTGGAGATACTACAACTTTAGTGTTAACTCCAATGGTTGCCGCACTTGGAATTCCAGTTGCTAAAATGTCTGGTAGAGGATTAGGTCATACGGGTGGAACTATAGATAAATTAGAGTCTTTCCATGGATTCTCAGTGGAGATAAGCGAAGAGCAGTTTATAAACAATGTAAATACTATAAAAATAGCAGTTAATGGTCAAACACCAGATTTAGCACCAGCAGATAAAAAATTATATGCTTTAAGAGACGTAACAGGAACAGTAGATAACTTATCTCTTATATCTTCAAGTATAATGAGTAAAAAGATAGCTTCTGGAGCTGATGCTATTGTTTTAGATGTCAAGGTTGGCGATGGAGCTTTCATGAAGACTTTTGAAGACGCTAAAGCACTTGGAACAGCTATGGTTAACATAGGTAAAAATGTTGGAAGAAACACTGTAGCAGTAATATCTGACATGGATCAACCACTAGGATTTGCTATAGGAAATGCTTTAGAAGTTAAGGAAGCTATAGATACATTAAAAGGAAATGGTCCAAAAGATTTATTAGAACTTTGCTTAACTTTAGGAAGCAACATGGTAGTTTTAGCTAAGAAAGCTTCAACTGTGGAAGAAGCTAAAGAAATGCTTTTAGGAACAATAAAAGATGGATCAGCTTTAGCTAAGTTTAAAGAATTTATAAAAGCTCAAGGTGGAAATGTAGAGCAAGTGGAAGATACAGATAAGCTTGCAAAGGCTAAATATATAGTTCCAGTTAAGAGTCCAAAGGCAGGTTACATAAGTAAGATACATGCTCAAAACATAGGATTAGTTGCTATGGAATTAGGAGCAGGCAGAGCTACTAAGGAAGACGTAATTGACTTAGCAGTAGGTATAGTATTAGATAAGAAAAGAGGAGAAAAAGTAGCTGCGGGAGATGTAATAGCTTATGTTCATGCTAATGATGAAAAGAAGGCAGAAAAAGCAGTTAATGATATTCTAAATAACTATGAAATAACAGAAGAATACAAAAACGAAATACCACTTGTTTATGATGTTATAAGATAGGAAAATTATTTAGGTACTAGGTACTAGGTACTAGGTGCTAGGGGGGATGTGAAAACTTCTTAACGGTTCTTTAAATGGAGAAATAAAGAAGTTCTAAGGCTAGTTCAATAGTCCTAAATTTCACATTTATCACTACATTAAAAGCAGATTTTTAAGTTCATACGTACCTTACTTATGGAGGGAGACGGGCTACTAAAGGAAGATTTTCCTCCATTATGTTACGGAAAATTTTCAATTAAATAAAAGGTATAGCAAGAAAATCTATAACTATTTCATTAATGAGATAGTTATAGATTTTTTTATTTAAGTGCTTTGAAAATTTTTTTGCCGGTAGCCAGCTTAATATATGGATTTAGCTAAGAGCTCAATTTTACTATTTAGTGTAAATCTTTATTTGTTTTATCAATTTTGCAGTATCCTTTGTAAATAAGAAATCCTGAAAAACTTAATTCAAGTAGAACTATAATCTTTATTAATGGATGAATATTTGCAAATGCGTTCTCTATCCCAACCCCAGGTAATGATTGAATAAATAAGATTGCAATAATTAATTGAGTAAAAGTAATAAATAGCAAATAACTTCCCAATTTAAACATTTCTAATTTCCACCCCCTTAAATTGTTAAATTTCACAATTCTTTAATAAATTATAATTAGTCTATGGTCTAATTATAACATTAATTTCAATAAATAGTTTTTTTTACTTAAGCTATTTAAAAATTTTCATGACCATATCCAACGTATATTTTCTAATAAATATAAATCTCTATCCCTCAATCCTAAAATTTTAAGCACCTATCACCTAGTACCTAGTAGGTACCTAGCACATATTATCTACCCCAAATAACTATTAAAAGGCTGTAGCAAATTTTACAAATAATGTAGTATAATAAAAATAATATATAAAGAGAAGTTCATTGTGTGAAATTAACAAATTATTAATACTTTATTATAGGTTAAAATATACTTCATAATAAAGTTCTATGTTATAATACATATAAATAATTATAAATATAGTTAGGAGAGGATTTATATGAATTCTAATAAATTTAGTGATTTGATAAAATCTATATTATACATTGTGATATTTGTTATGGTGCTGGCTGTGACTATAAAACTTGCTATAGGAATATTTAAGATAGGAGCAATTATTCTTTTGGTATGGCTTGCATATAGGGGAATTGTGAATTTGGTAAATTATTTAAAGAACAAGAAAAAAGATTTAGAATATAAGAAAAAAGGGTACACTGTTAATGATGATGGAATAGTTGATGTGGACTATGAGGATGTGGAGAAATAGACTAGCTTATAGTGCTAGTGCACTAGAGTGTAGAGTGTCAGTGGCTAGTTGGCTAGTGAGAATTTAGGTTTACATTTTTATTTTATAAATGTGAAAGCTGAATCAGGTATGTATAGTTTTGAGGTTTAATTAAGTAATTGGGCTGCAGCTCACTGTATGTGATATAATAAGATTAATGAAAATGGTTTGGGGGGATTAAAATGACATTAATTAAAAATGGAAAAATTTTAACTATGGCTGGTGAAGTTATAGATAATGGGGAAATATTAATACAAGGTAATAAAATTGTAAAAGTAGGTAAAAATATAGATATACCTCAAAATTGTAAGGTAGTAGATGCAGAAGGCGGATACGTGACTCCAGGGTTTATTGATGCTCATTGTCATATAGGTTTATTTGAGCAAGATATGGGTTTTGAAGGTGATGATGGCAATGAAATCACAGATCCAACTACACCACAGTTAAGAGCTATCGATGCTATAAATCCTATGGATTCAGCTTTTAAAGAAGCTTATGAAAATGGGGTAACTTGTGCTTGTACAGGACCAGGTAGCGCAAATGTATTAGGTGGAACCTTTGCTATAATTAAGACTAAGGGAATTAGAATAGACAATATGATAGTAAAAGAAAATGCAGCTATGAAATGTGCCTTTGGAGAAAATCCAAAGAGATGCTATGATGCTAAAAAGCAATCTCCATCCACTAGAATGGCTACAGCGGCTATATTAAGGGAAACTCTTATGAAAGCTAAAGACTATTTGGATAAAAAAGAAAATAGTGAAAACAAGCCAGCTTTTGATATGAAAATGGAAGCCTTAATACCTGTGCTTAAAAAGGAGATACCATTAAAGGCACATGCACACAGAGCTGATGATATATTTACTGCTATAAGAATAGCTAAGGAATTTGATGTGAATTTAACCTTAGATCACTGTACTGAAGGACATTTAATAGCAGATGAATTGGCTAAGGAAAATTTTAATGCTATAGTTGGACCTACTTTTGGATTTAGAACTAAGGTGGAATTAAAAAATAAAACTTTTGAAACACTAAAAATTTTAAATGATGCTGGAGTTAAGTTTGCAATTATGACAGATCACCCTGTTATACCACTTCAGAATTTACCTCTTTGTGCAGCGCTAGGAGTTAAAGCTGGATTAGATGAGGAAACTGCATTAAAAGCTATTACTATAAATGCAGCAGAAATACTAGGTATACAAGATAGGGTTGGTTCCATAGAAGAGGGAAAAGATGCGGATATAGCTATATTTGATAAGCATCCTTTTGATTTGCAAGCATCTACAAAATATGTATTCATAGATGGAGAAATGGTATACAGAAAATAATAGTTATGATTAAGTAAAAGAAACTAAGCAAAATGAAAAGACTCTTAGTTGAGTATACGGAAAATAATAGCTATGATTAACCCACAATAAGGTATAATGTGATGGAATTATGGAATTTCTAAAATTAAATTTAAATAGTTTCTTTACTTCTTATGCAAGTCATTACAGAGAAATTTCATAATTCAGGTAATATAATGTTTTTGTAGGATAATCATAGTTATATAAATGAAATACATGGATATGGGCAGTGGTAAAGGTATAGGGATTACAAAAATAACTATGGTATAAAAAATACTTACCGGAGTGATGTTATGAAGATAGGTAAAATACTAAAGGGTACAGGAAGAGTGCTAGGTACGGTGGCGGAATATAATATAAAGATAACTGGAGAAGTAATTGGGGCAATAGCAGATATTGCAGATAAACCTAACTTTGCCAAGGGAAGTAGGGACTTTACCAAGGCGTTGGGAAACATAGTAGGAGAGACTTCTAGAAAAGCTTCAGACATTACAGGTGATGCAGTAGATAAGGCAATAGACATAGGTGCTAGTGCTATTAAAAGAATTGAGGGCGTTGTAGTAAAAGAGAATATAATAGAAATAAATGAAAAAGGCGAAATTAGAAATATAAAATATATAAAAGATGTGGATTACCAAGTCATTGAGGAATAAAATAAATAAACGTTCTTAATTTAAAATTTAGAATGTAAATATAAATTTGTAGGATAGGTAAAAAGTAAAAGTAAAAAGTAAAAAGTAAAAAGTAAAAAGTAAAAAGTAAGAAGTAAGAGTTACAGAGGGGAACATCCCCATTAACTCTTACTTTTTAATTCTTACTCTTATTTAATTCTCAATTGTCCATTGACAATTTGTGTTTACTCAACAAATTCTTATTTCCCATTTTGATTTTATAACTGAGAAATTTGAATTACCTAACTTATACTGAAGTAAGATATCTATTTATCTTCCCATTTTAAAATTAAGCTTCTAGCAGCTTTAACTTCATCTAGTCTCTTTAAAGGTGTAGTTGAAGGTGCAGAGTGAAGAATTTCGGCATCTTTTTTTGCTTCCTCACTTATACTAATCATAGAATCAGCAAAGCCATCTAGAGTTTCTAAACTTTCTGATTCAGTAGGTTCAATCATTATTGCAGAATCTACTATAAGAGGGAAGTATATAGTTGGTGGATGATATCCGTAGTCTAAAAGACGTTTTGCCACATCTAAGGTAGCAACGCCATTAGGTTCTTTTAAGCCAGCTAGTACAAATTCATGTTTACAAATGCCGTCATAAGGAAGATTATAATGATCCTTAAGTTTCTTTTGTAAGTAGTTGGCATTAAGTACTGCAGTTTCGCTAGATTTTCTTAAGCCTTCTGCGCCCATGGATAAAATATATGCATAGGATTTTACCATAACACCAAAGTTGCCATAGAAACTTTTTACTTTCCCTATAGAATCTTCTTTATCATAGTTTAAAACAAAGCTATTTTCAGTTTTTTCTACTACTGGAACTGGCACAAATGGTATTAAGTGCTTTTTCACGCCTACAGGACCACTACCAGGGCCGCCGCCGCCGTGAGGAGCTGCAAAGGTTTTGTGTAGATTTAAGTGAACCACGTCAAAGCCCATATCCCCAGGTCTGGATTTACCCATGACAGCATTTAAATTTGCTCCATCGTAGTATACAAGTCCACCAGCTTCATGCACCAATGAAGA
Organism: Haloimpatiens lingqiaonensis; assembly: GCF_901447495.1. Taxonomy (GTDB): domain Bacteria; phylum Bacillota; class Clostridia; order Clostridiales; family Clostridiaceae; genus Haloimpatiens; species Haloimpatiens lingqiaonensis. The sequence continues at coordinate 20,937 of NZ_CABDWS010000020.1, read as the reverse complement.
AATTAATTTTATATTAGGGTCAAATATGCCTAAAGTATTTGGATTTGTAAGCATTAAACCTGCTATTTCATCATTTAATACAGATTTTAAGCTTTCAATATCTACTCCACCATTTTTATTAGACTTAACTTCTACTATTTCAAACCCAGCCACATTGGCGCTGGCAGGGTTAGTTCCATGGGCAGAATCAGGAACTATAATTTTATTTCTCTTCTTATCTCCTCTTTTGTCATGATAAGCTTTTATTATCATAAGGCCTGTAAGCTCACCATGAGCACCGGCAGCAGGTTGAAGAGATACATAATCCATGCCAGTAATCTCACTTAATTTACAATTCAAATCATACATTATTTCTAAAGCACCTTGAACTGTTTCTTCATCTTGATATGGATGAATGTTTTGAAGGGTATCTAATGCAGCCATATCTTCATTTATTTTAGGATTGTATTTCATAGTACAAGAACCTAAAGGATAAAATCCTGAATCCACTCCAAAGTTTTTGGTACTTAAAAGAGTAAAATGTCTTACCACTTCATTTTCACTAACTTCAGGTAGTGCAGCAGCTTCTTCCCTTAAAAGCTCCTTAGGAATTATAGTATCTATAGATACATCTTCTACATCACATTTAGGTAGAGAATAACCAACTCTTCCTTCTTTAGAAATTTCAAAAATTAATTTATCATAACTTAACATTTTATGCCCGTTGCCAAAAACTTACAAAATTCTATATAATAGATATTTTTATAGAATTTATTAAAGTTTTTACAACAGTTCACCTCCCTCTATAAGCTTTGCAAAATAATCAATTTCCTCTTTGGTTCGTTTTTCAGTTACGCAAAAAAGAATTTGATTTTTGCAAAGAGGGTAGGATTTTTCTAAAGCATATCCTCCGGTAATTCCGTATTTAATCAATTCTTTATTTAGGATAGATACATCCATGTCTGTTTCTAATACAAATTCTCTAAAGAAAGGTTTATTCCATACAGGTCTAAACTTTCCAGTGGATATGAATTTATTGTAAGCATAGTAAGCTTTTTTAGTACATTGATTTGCCACTTCTTTTATACCACTTTTACCTAAGGTAGAAAGGTATATGGTAGCAGTTAAAGCATTGAGAGCTTGATTTGAGCAAATGTTTGATGTAGCCTTTTCTCTTCTTATATGCTGTTCTCTTGCTTGAAGAGTTAAGACAAAAGCTCTTTTTCCATGGGCATCTTCAGTTTGTCCTACAATTCTTCCAGGCATTTTGCGCATAAGTTTTTTAGTAACAGCCATGAAACCAAGATATGGACCACCAAAGCTTAAAGGGTTTCCAAGAACTTGTCCTTCACCTATAGCTATATCTGCACCATATTCCTTTGGAGTCTTTAGTATGCCTAGGGAAATTGGATCCACATTCATTATAAATAATGCTTTATTGTCATGAGCTATTTTAGAAACTTCACTGTAATCTTCTACTACTCCAAAGAAGTTAGGATTTTGAACTACTACTCCAAGAGTATCTTTATTTACCTTGGATTTTAGAAGTTCCATGTCCGTGCATCCATCTTTAAAGTCTATTTCTATAACTTCAACATTTTTAAATCTCATATAGGTTTTTACTACTCTTCTTACTTCAGGATGAACAGTTTTGGATATAACTATTGAATTTCCCTTACAGTTGTCCAAAGCCATATTACATGCTTCAGCAGTGGCAGAAGCACCGTCATACATAGAGGCATTGGAAACATCCATACCTGTAAGATTACATATCATAGTTTGATATTCAAAAATAGCTTGCAAAGTTCCCTGACTTATTTCTGGCTGATATGGAGTGTATGCAGTATAAAACTCGCTTCTTGAAGTAATATGATGTATAATAGAAGGTATAAAATGGTCGTAAGCTCCGGCTCCAAGGAAGCATATGCTGTCTTCTGTGGAGATATTTTTATTTGCTGTGTGTGTGATTTTGGTGCTTACTTCCATTTCACTTAAAGGTTCATTTATATTTAGTCTATTCTTTAGTCTTAAATCCTCAGGAATATCACTAAATAAATCATCTACCTTCTCTAATCCTAAATAATCTAATATTTTCTTCTCATCTTCCGCTGTGTTTGGAATGTATGGAAACATTTTTATGCCTCCTTAGAACAGAATTCTTGGTACTCTTGGGCACTCATTAAATCCTTTATTTGATCTTTGTTTAAAATTTCAACTTTTGCAATCCAGCTATTGAAAGGATCATTATTAACTAATTCCACTTCGTCGTCTAAAGCTTCATTTACTTCTATAACTTTACCATCTATTGGCATATAAACATCAGATGCAGCTTTAACTGACTCTACAACGCTTAGAGCATCTCCTTCAAGAATTTCATCATCCACTTCTGGAAGTTCTACATAAACAATATCTCCAAGGGCATCTTGAGCATAGTCTGTAATTCCTATGTAAGCAGTATCTCCATCTAATTTTACCCATTCATGCTCTTTAGAATAATATAAGCCATCTATAACTTTCATATTTAAAAACCTCCTAAGTTTTATTTTAAAATTTATTTTAGCTATAATTTATTATTTTGTTATAAATATTAACTTAAAGTCATTAACTACAATTTCAACTTTCGCACGTAAATTTTACAATTTCATTTTATAACTGTGAAAGTTAAGTTAAAATGCTATTTTCAATAAATTTAATTTTAAAATTGTAACTATTTTTATGATTTTTTATAGATTAATTTTATAAATTACTTTTATTTTTTATAATTTCTCTTGTAGAAACTCTTTTTTATTATTGTGGCAGGTTGTACATTTTTTCTTATTTTTATTTCTATTTCTGAATCTAAAGCTGAATACTCAGCATCAATAAGGGCTAGTCCTATGGTTTTCTTTAGACTTGGGGAAGAATAACCTGTTGTAACAAAGCCTATTTTAGTATCGCCTTTGTACACTTCATATCCGTGTCTTGGTATACCTTTTTCCATTTGGAAGGCTACTATTTTCTTCTTTAGTCCTTCTGCCTTTTGTTTAACTAAAGCATCTTTTCCAATGAAATGGTTTTTATCAAGCTTAACAAAGAAACCTAATCCAGCTTCTAGTGGAGTTATTTCGTCTGAAAGCTCATTGCCGTATAATGGAAGATTAGCTTCAAATCTTAAGGTATCTCTAGCGCCTAAGGCTGCTGGTTTTAGACCTTTATCCTTTCCATAAGCTAAAATACTATTCCATACTTTTTCAATTTCTTCTGCAGGGGAGAAAATTTCAAAACCATCTTCACCAGTGTAGCCTGTTCTTGAAACTAGGCATTTAACACCATCAATGATAACTTCTCTATGGCAGTAGAAAAATTTAATAGATTCTAAATCTGTATCTGTCAATCCAGCAAGTATTTCTTGAGCCCTTGGACCTTGTAAGGCAACTTGACCTACTTTATTTGATATATTGTCTATGGTTACATTGAAATCATTAGAATTATCCAATAACCACTTAACATCTTTATCAGTATTAGCAGCATTTATTACTAAAAAGAAATGCTCATCATTAAATTTGTAAACTAAAATATCATCTACTACACCACCAGTTGGATGGCACATAAGAGTGTATAAAGCTTGATTTTTTTCTAATTTAGAAGCATCGTTTGTAATTATATGTTGAATAAAGGAAAGGGCGTCTTTGCCTTTTACATCCACCTCTCCCATGTGTGAAACATCGAATAAGCCAGCAGCATTTCTAACTGATTCATGCTCTTGAATGATTCCTTCGTACTGAATAGGTAATTCCCAACCAGCAAAATCCACCATTTTTCCGCCTAGTTTAATATGGGCATCAAATAGGGGTGTTCTTTTTAAAGTTTCCATAATTGTCCTCCTTCCGAAAATAATTAAATTGTGATTTTAGAAAAATATTGGCTTAACATAAATTAAAAATGAGTATTGTAACTATAATTAAATTTTTATCCGATGACTACCTGCCGTAACACTCCCACTTCTAACAAAGTGGGAGATAACGGCAGCTACGTCCCTGGATAACGATCTCTAACCTTCAGATGGAGTAAAACCTCCATCTGAAGCTAAGAGCTCTGTTTATAAAAAAATAACAGAGGAGTATAAAGACATAGTAATCCCTTGTGCCTTTATATCCTCTGTACTTTTACCTGAGAATTTTTATGTAGAATAATATTAAACCACATTAGTTCCTTCGGTGCCTTTGAAGGTCTCTCCAGAGCTCCATCAAATAGCATTATATTTGCCTGAAAGTTTCTACATAAATTTAGGCCATTTATGTATTGCTCCTTCGGCTACCCTAAGGTATCTCATGCTATTGTCATTTGGATTATAAAAAATTATTTATATAATTTTTGTTAATTACTTATTACATTTTAAAATGTATCACTTTTTATGATTTTTTGCAATATACAAATTATTTAAAAAATTTATAAAACCTATAGATGCTATTAGCGTTTCAAATACAAGTGCTATTTTAGTTTTTTTTTTAACAATTTATAGATGAACTATTAACAATGTTTTCCATGTGTTTTTTTCTTATGTAAAAGGCAATGCTTCCAATAAGTCTAAATAAACCGGATATACATAAAGCTATATATATATTAGTATGAGATAGTACAAAATTTCCAACCATAGGAGCTATAGATAAAGTTAAATTTGTAAATGTGGCATGCAGTCCTACGTAAAGAAGCCTGTTTTCTTCGGGACAAACTTCTAATAAAGAGCTTAAAATAACTGTCAATGTACCAGAAGTAAAAAATCCAGTTATTAAACCCGTTAGAGTAAGAACATATAAGTTATATGATAATGCATAAAAAATTGGAGTTATAGCCATACCAAAGGTAGCAAACATTATTACAAAGGCATTGCCCTTCTTTTGTATAAGCTTATTCCAGTAACTATAGCAAAAGAACATAACAACATTAGAAGAAACATTTATAATAGTCAGCCATAATTCATTGGCATGGAGATATTTAATTTGATAAATGCTAAATAGGGGCCAGCCCATTTGCCATCCAAAATGGAATATTAATGAGCAAATTAGAAAACCACTAAATTTTTTATTTTTTAAAATTTTAGGTATTTGTATCTTTAAATCCCTAAAGGATTCTTCTTTCATTTGAATAGTGTTTACTTCTTTTAATTTCATAAAAGTGGAAATTTCTATAATACCTACTATGAAGGATAGTACAAATAATATTTGATAAAGCAGTATAGCTTGGTCATTATTATGAGCTACTATGTTAAATATTTCACCTAAAATAAATAGTGAAATTACATTAAAAAGAGTTGAAAATTTATTTCTCATGGATATAGCTGTAGAACGATTTTCTTCAGGAAATATATCTCCGGAGAAACTTTGTAGAGACATAACGGAAAGTGATTCTGGAAGACTCATTAAAGTAAATAAAATAATAAATATATTAGGCCTATATTTATCAGGGAAAAATGGAACGAATGCAAAACAAAAAATTATAATTCTACTTAAAAGAAAGAACTTAGACATGGTTTTTTTCTTATTCTTTGTCTTGCTTATAAGAATTATTCCAGGGAACATAAAAAAAGCGCCCACTAATCCGGGCAGGGCATTGTAAAGAGATAAATGGAAAGAGCCTCCACCAAGTCGGGTTATAAACTTGTCAGCAAAAGACTTATATAATGCAGTCATTATGGTAAAAAGTATACCATTTAAAATATAATATTTCATATTACTGCTTACTACAGTATTTTTTTTACCTTTATTATTCCATAGTATTTTCATTGAATACAACCTTTCTTTTAGAAATTTTAGAAAATTTACAACTACATATATTCTACTACTGGTTAGTCATAAAGGCAATATTGGTATCAATGGTAAATGCTCAATGAATAATTGTCAATGAGTGAGAAGTTTTTTTATTTACTTTAAAATTTAAATTCTAAATTGAAAGGATGAATTCTATGGTTAGGTTGTGGTAAAATAATACATAGATATATTTTTTACTTCTTACCTTGTATAGTGTTAAATTAAAATTTACCCGATGACTACCTGCCGTAACACTCCCACTTCTAACAAAGTGCGAGTTAACGGCAGCTACGTCCCTGGATAACGATCTCTAACCTTCAAATGGAGTTAAAACTCCATCTGAAGCTAAGAGCTCTGTTTATATGTGAAAGTTCAGTTAAGTACAATAAAAGTATATTTAAAAGTGTGTTAATTAGGGGGTGTTTGTTAAATGAATGGGAAAATGATTAAGAGTAGTAAAAAAATAAGCAATATATTAATAATTTTAGGGGGGTTATCATTAGTTTATTATGCTTTATTACTTTGCTTTAATTATAAAATAAGTTTCTCACAATTTTGGCTTTTTATTGGTATAATATTTATTATAAGTGGAATTTTGAAGAGGCGTAATGTAGAAATTCTAAAGCAATTTGTGGGTGTGAGAAAAATAGTAAAAGCTATAATTTGTTTACTTATAATTATGTTTATAATAATAGAGATTCCTATATTATATTATGGAAATAAGAATTATATAGGGGATTCGGATTATATAATAGTATTAGGAGCTGGCCTCCAGGGTAAAACCATGTCACGTACTCTTTATCAAAGGGTTGACAAAGCATGGGATTACTTAAGGGATCACCCTGAAACCAAAATAATAGTATCAGGGGGAAAGGGACCAAATGAAGAAATAAGTGAAGCAGAGGCCATGGAAAAATATTTTTTAAATAAGGGGATAGAAGGAAATAGAATAATAAAGGAGGATAAATCAAAAAATACCTATGAAAATTTACTTTTTTCCAAGGAAAAGCTTTTAAAGGAAGAAGGTAAAAGCTTGGAGGAAATTAAAAATTTAAGAATAGGGGTTGTTACAAGTAATTTTCATATTTTTAGAGCTAGAATGCTGGGAAATAGAGTTGGCATGGAACTAAAAGGAATGCCTGCTAAGGTAATGACTGTTCTTCAGCTTAATTTTTATGTTAGAGAAGCTTTAGCAGTAGTTAAGTCTATGATTTTTGACAGATAGTATATTGAATTGGAGGTAAAAATAATGAAAACTATATTAATAGTAGAAGATGAAGAACCTATAAGAGAGCTTGTAAAACTAAATTTATCTATGGTTGGATTTGATACATTGGAAGCAGAAGATGGAGAGAAAGCTTTAGAAATTATAAAAACAAAGGCTTTGGATTTGGTTGTTTTGGATATAATGATACCAAAAATAAATGGATATGAATTACTGCCTCATATAATAGAAAGAGATATACCGGTTATATTGTTAACTGCAATGGATAGCTTAAAGGATAAGGTTAAGGGTCTAAATTTAGGAGCAGATGATTATATAACTAAGCCCTTTGAAGGCATGGAGCTAATAGCTAGAATAAATGCTCTTTTTAGAAGAAGTGACAAGGAAGATAGTATTAAAAAATTTGATAATATAGAAATACATGAGGATAAAAGAAGGGTATTTAAAGATGGAGAGGAGGTAGAATTAACTCCTAAAGAATTCGAACTTTTAAAGTTATTGGTGGATAATAAGGGAATTGCTTTATCTAGGGAAAAAATATTAGAGCTAATATGGAAATATGAATATGAGGGAAACACCAGAACAGTGGATATGCACATACAGAGACTTAGACATAAATTAGACACTGACAGAATAAAGACTGTGTATAAGATAGGATATAGATTAGAGTAGTTTGACTAAAGGCGGAGGTCGTAGAGTTGAAGTTTAGATGGAAGATTTTCTTTTTATGTATAGGGATATATCTTTTTACATTAACTATTACTGGTGTTGTGGTTACGGAAAAAACTTATAATGATTTGCTCACTAAAGAAATAAATAGATGCTTAAAAGAACAAAGTAATGTATATAAAAACTCTGTTTTGTACTTAATGGTAAATCAAAAGCAGCTGGATGAAAAAGTTGATTTAGGCAGCTATAGCCAGAGGATAGTTAATATGTTTGAAGATGAAAATAGTTATATAGAAATATATAAAGATAATGGAGAAATTATAGCGCCAAAGGAAAGTGTATTTAATTTTGATAGAAGTGAAGAATTAAAATCTGCTTTAAACGGCAAGCGAAATTATATACTTAGAAGGGAAAAGGATAGACACTATATTTTCACCAACCAAAGTTTTGAAGCGGACAATAAAAAAATTATTTTAAGCTATATAAAGGACATTACAGAAATAGACAAGCAAAAAATTGGACAGTATGCTTTCTTTTTTGAAGTAGGAATAATAGGACTTATGATTATAACAGCAATAACTGGAACCATAAGCAAGATGATGATAAAGCCTATAGAAAATTTAACCGATGTAACCTATAACATTACTAAAGGGAACTATAAGGATCGAGTTAAGGTAACCAATAGGGATGAAATTGGTATATTAGCAGGAAGATTTAACACCATGGCTGATGAAATAGAAAGTAAAATAACTCAACTAGAAATAGAAAGCCAAAAGAAACAAAGATTTATAGATAATCTAGCTCACGAGTTAAGGACTCCTCTTACATCTATTATAGGTTATGCAGAATTACTAATGAAAATAAAATACGATGAACAAACTTTTCATAAGGGCCTTAATTACATATATTTTGAAGGAAGCAGAATGTTAAAATTAATAAATACACTGATGAAGATGATAATAGCTAGAGAAGATCCATTTTGTATATTTGAGCAGAATGCAATGCCTATACTAGTGGATATAGCTGAAATTATGAAAATTAAGTGCAGCGAAAAAAATATAACATTAGAGTTAGAGGGAGAAGATGTTAGATTACCACTAGATAAGGATATGATAAAAGCTGTTTTTATAAATCTAATAGATAATTCCATAAAGGCATCTAAAGAGAATTCTAAAATAATATTAGGAATAGGCAAAAAGCATGAGGAAATATATCTTTATGTAAAAGACTTTGGAAAAGGTATGGCAGAAGAGGAAATAGCAAAAGTAACAGAGCCTTTCTATAGAGTAGACAAATCACGTTCTAGAAAAGAAGGTGGAGTTGGATTGGGGCTAGCACTTAGTAGTGAAATAATAAGAAGACATAATGCTAAGTTAAAAATAGAAAGTAAGGTAAATGAAGGCACTGTAGTTAAAATAATATTCTGAAATTTACAACTGTTTTACAGCTAAGATGAATTTCAGATAAATCCACATGATATATTAGAAACACAGGAGGGATATTGTGAAAAAGAAGATTTTTAACAATAAACCTAATAAGAATGTAATTCTGCCTATAATGGGGCTAGTGCTTATAGGAATTTTTTATGGCTGTTCAACTATGGAAACAAGGGATAATAAACTATATGAAGTCTATCAAGATAAAAATCAAAATGAAATGAGAAAAATTGATGGACAAGTAATTACTAATGGCATAAGTCCCTTTAAAAAAGTTGAATTTAATAAGGGCTTTGAAAATATGGTCATTGATATTTCTTCAGATAACAAATATATTTTTTATCTTTCCCAATCTAAAGAATCAGCGGGGAATAAAAATATAATATATGGTGAAAAGTCTTCTAAATACTATTTAATGTTATATAGTGTGGAGGATAAAAATAGTACTGTTCTTAAAAGTGATATAGACCTGGTGACCTTATCAAAATGGAATAAACAAGGAAATGTAATAGCTTTTTTATCAGGAGAAAAATTATATATATATAATATAGAAAAGAAAAGTTTTATGTTTCAAGATGAGGTTAAAGTGGACCCTGTAACTTATTTTGGCTGGTCTCCAGATGGTAAAAGACTTTATACAGAGCATACTAATTTGGTTAACAATACTGTGTATTATATGGATTCTAAGGAAAAGGTGGAATCTTATAGTAGTAATGAAAGTAAGTATTATAAAGGAATGCTAGATAAAAACTATTACTATGTTACTACCAATGAAATAACTAAATCCACATTAAATAAAGTCTCCACATTTATAGTAGACGCCAAGGGGAATAATATAAAAAAAATATACAATGGCAAATTTAGAGATGCCTATAAAACATCTGCTTTGTTAATTGGAGAAAATGATTTTAGATTATATTATATAAGCAATGTAAATGATTCATACAAGCCCATGGTTATAAACAAAGGATGCATATATGATGCTAAGTTTATTTATAATGGCGATTTTGCATATACTATTAGGAATAAAGGTACAGGAGAAAATAAATTTACTTTAATTCTTGTTGATAAAAATGGCAGTGAGAGAGAGAAATATGTGGTTTCTGGTGGAAAATTTTCTATATCTCCTGATGGTAAACAGGCTAGAATTGCTGGCGAAAATAAGGAACAAATAGATTTTGAAAAAAATTCAGTACAGTTTTCTACTGGAGTTGTAGATAAACAAAAGGAAGAGGTATTTAAAGCTATAAGAGGTGCTTCAGAGGTTATAGCTGAATATATGTGTACAGGCATTCATGACATGGAAAAAACCCAAAAATATTTTGCCAATAATGAGGCATTAAATCAATATGCTTTATTTGATATGGAAAATATATATAAGGATAAAAATGACATTATTGCTACGGTTCCATCAAGAGATTATGATTTAAAGCTTCAAGCCACCAGTTATAGTGTAGTTGATAATGCCAATGCCTATGTAACGGTGCTAGGGGTTATGAGAAACTCTGGTGGAAGTATTATAAATATAGACTTAGGACTATCACTTACTTATAATGCTAAGGAAAATAAGTGGTATGTTACGGGCATAAGCACTTTTAATAATACTGATGAATATAAAAAGGTAAAAGATTTATGTATGGATTATATGGTTAAAGGAAAAGAAGGAAAGTTATTCATGGGTATATTTAAAGATAAGGAATTGAGTTTAGTTCAAATTCAATTTTGGGATATATCTAAACCAGGGTTTGCAGCTAATATAGACAAGGGTAATTACTGCAAGGTATATATGAAACTTAAAGATGAATCTAAAGATACCATATATAAGTTGATACTTCACAAGGATACACAGGGAAACTGGGAATTGACAGATTTGAAAAATGAAAGGCTTAGCTATTTATATTAATATAGTATTTGAAAAGCTGTCTAAAAAAGTAAAAAAATGCAGTAAATTATCTAAAAATTGCATTTATAGACTTTTCAGACAGCCATTTTTATGTTTAGTGTCCGCAGTTTCCACCGCAAGAAGCACAACCATTGAATTCGCCTATTTCAAAAGGTTCTATAGTAAAACTATCAAACCCATTTTCTTCAGGGCACTTTATTTCAAAACCTTTAAATTCTTCAAAAAGGTTTCCTGCTACTAGGAAAGTTAAATCACCAATTTGCTCAGATACATCGCCTATATTTTTCTCGCTTAAAGCAAGGTTAAATTGAGGACCACTACAGCCAACACCAACTAAAAATATTCTTATATTAGTATTGGTTACTTTATTATCATCTAGAAATTTTTTAAATTCTTTATAAGCAGTTTCGCTCATTTTTATAGCTGCCATTTTGCCACCTCCTAAAAGTTATAATTACTATTAATTAATAGTAATTATATTATAATCATAATACAAAATATAATAAAGTTCAATGAATATCTTTAAAAAATAATTGTGAACAGAATTTGAATTTTAAATAAAAACACATTGCATTTGTTTGAAAATAGTGATAATATATATTTAATATAAAGCTATTTAATTATATTGGGCATTTAATTTGGGGTATTAAATGAACAATATTATTTAAAAATATAAAACACCTATATTTTTGGTGACTTTATAAAAAAATATAAAATATTAAACTTTGGTTTTTATTAATTATTCAGATGGAATTAGAGGGGGCTAATTATCCTTGAGGGCTTTTGATTTCATCTGTGATTAATTTAATATAAACATTTATTTTGCAGTTGATGAATTTTTATAATGCTTGACTAAGCATTTATAAAAATTCCCCCTTTATTTAAATTATTTTATTTGATTAAGCTTTTTATAAGCTTAATTTTTTTCGTTAAAAAAGGGCTTGTGGCATTAATAAAATTATATACAGTATATTGATTTGTGAGTTTAAAATCAACACAATATATTGTATAAGTTATTTTTGGTGCGACAACCCCTTTTTTTATAAACAATATGAACTATATACCGTACTATATTATTAGCCAACTTTAGCACATAAATTTTAAAATCTATATTATTTTTTAATTTAAAATAAATTTAAGTTTTATTTTTTATCCAAATCTAAAAAGTACATCAGTAATTCTTGACGTTTTTTCTGAATACTATTTATTTCTTCATCTGTCCAGTTGTATATACCGGCACCTTTTTTTGTTCCTAATTTCCCTTCAGATACTCTGTCGTTTAAGAGTTTAGAAGGTTCTGTTTGGTTACATAAGTCCTTGAATAAGTAAGAAGCTATGTTATAGAAAATATCTAATCCGCCTAAATCAGCACTTTTTAGTGGGCCTGTTAGAGGAAGACGTCTTCCAAAACTATATTCCACAGCTTTATCTACTTCCTCAGGGTCTGCATAGCCCTGCTCTACAATGTATAAGGCTTCTCTTAAAAGAGCTAATTGAAGTCTATTGCCTATAAAGCCTGGACACTCTTTATTCATTTTAACTGGCTGCTTGCCTATGTTTTTTACCCATTGAACAGTTTTATTAACTACTTCAGCAGAAGTTTTACATCCAGGTACTACTTCAACTAAAGGTATAAGTTGAGGTGGATTCCAAAAGTGTGCTACCACAACTCTCTCAGGGTTTTTGGTTTCTTCTGCTATATCACTAGGATTTAAGCCGGAAGTACTAGAAGTTAATATTACTTCTTTAGAACATAAGGAATCTAATTGATTAAAAATATCTCTTTTTAATTCTATTTTTTCTGCTAAACACTCTACTATTAATTGAACCCCATCGCAAACTTCTTTTAATGTTTTAACTCCCTTTATTTTAGAAAAGATAATTTTGCTTTCTTCTTCTGTTATTTTATTATTTGAAACCATTATAGAAAGATCCCTTTTTATATTGGTAAAGCCCCTATCTAAGCTTTCATCAGATCTTCCATACATGTTAACTTCAAAGCCTGCTTGTGCACAAAGCTGAGCTACACCATGTCCCATGGTTCCAGTGCCGAGTACTCCAATTTTTTTAATATCCATAGAATATCCCCCTTTTATAATTTGTAAAGTGAATTATATATTAACTCAACCTCCGCATATAAATTTTAAATTTTTATTCTAAAATTGCGAAAGCTAAGTTATATAAATAATATTCTATAAAACAGTTAACTATCCTTTTATTATTATAAATGTGATAGAATTAATAGGGAGTATAATAGGTAAAGATTATATTAAATAACATTATAATAAAGAGAGTAGGTTACTATTTTACTAAACTTTTACACGTGAATTTTACACGCTACATTAAATGAACAAAAAATATAAAGATGGTTTTAATTTATAATTTGTTTTATAAATGTATAAGTTGAATGTTTTGTATATAGTTTATAGTTGAAAGGAAGTTAAAATAAATGAGTATGGAAAAGAATAATCCACAAAAGATTAAGGTGAATTATCAAAAAATATTAGAAGAAGAAATTAAAAATATCACTAGGGAAAATAAGCTGCCAAAGTTATTGATACATAGTTGTTGTGCACCTTGCAGTAGCTACGTTTTAGAATATCTTTCAAAGTATTTTAAGATAACTATATTTTATTATAATCCTAATATTCATCCAGAGAAGGAATATAGAATAAGGGTTCAGGAACAGAAGGATTTTATAGATAAATTTAAGGTTGAAAATAAAGTTGAATTTTTAGAGGGAAACTATGAAATAGATAGATTTTTCAATATGGCTAAGGGAATGGAAGATTTAGAAGAAGGGGGAGAAAGATGCTTTAAGTGCTACAGAATGAGATTAGAGGAAACAGCTAAGTTAGCTAAGGAAAGAGGATTTGACTATTTTACTACTACTCTTTCTATAAGTCCTTACAAGAATGCTGAAAAATTAAATAGTATAGGTAGAGAGTTAGAAGAAAAATACGGCATAAAGTATTTATATTCAGATTTTAAAAAGAAAAATGGATATAAAAGATCCATTGAACTTTCTAATGAATATGGGCTTTATAGGCAGGATTATTGTGGGTGTGTGTATTCGAAAGTTAAGAGTGAGGAGCGGAGAAATAACTAAGAGCTAAGAGTGAAGAATTAATAATTAATAATTAATAATTAATAATTAATAATTAAGAAATAACTAATAACTAAGAGCTAAAAGTTAAGAACTAAGAGTGAAGAACTAACTAAAAAAGAATAGCTAAAAGTTAATAATTAACTTAACCTTCGTATTTATAAAATAAAGCTTTTTTAAAAATTAATTATAAAAAGCTCCTTGAGTTTTATCCTTCGCTCTTCACTCTTAATTCTTACTTATTACTTCTTATATTTTATCTTGGAATTATTCTGTTGAGAATTTCTTGTATTTCTGTTCCTAATCCTGAAAGCGGTTTTCCACCTCTTATGTCTGAGCCTAGATTTTTTATTCTTTCAGTTAGGTCTGCGTCTACAGTTAAAGCAACAGTTTGTATTTCCTTATCTGTATTTTTAACAGTGTCTTCTACTTTTTTTCTAAGATCATCTGCTATTTTACCTTCGTAGTCCTTATTGATATCCAGTCCCACTAGGGCATTCTTATCAGAAATAACCACATAGGAACTATTTACCCCTTCTATTTTATTTACCGCATCTGCTATTTTTTGAGCTCTAGCATCTAATGTTTTATTTTCTGTGACAGTTTTTTCTTCTTGAACATTTATGTTTGCATCGCCTTTTTTCTCTTCTGCAGGTTTGTTAGCAGTTGCACAAGCGGTTAAGGATACGCACATAAGGGCTGTAATTAAAAATGTTGCTAATGAATGATTTTTTTTCATAAAAAACACCTCCATAGGGATATTATTTCCTAATTAAAAGGAATATATGTAATAAGATTCATCAATAATGTATTTAAACTTTACTTTGTATGTTAGGTTAAAGTGTGTATACATTTTAAAAGAAAAAGAGTTGAAAATTATATCAATAATAATGTGGATTTTTATGTAATTTTGTTGAAAGTAATATTTATATGATATATAATTTTATATAGTAAAATATAGAAAGGTATTAGGGGAGTGTGAATAATGTTAGCGCAGGAGAGATATGATGAAATTTTAGATATACTAAATAGGGAGGGAACTGTTAAAGTTTCAAGGCTTACAAAACTCTTTGAAGTTTCCATTGAAACTGTAAGAAGGGATTTAGAATATCTTGAAAAAGAAGGTCAATTAAAAAGGGTGTATGGAGGAGCGGTATTAAACAAAAAAGGGGATGTCCAGTTAAAATTTGAAAAAAGAGAAAAGGAGTTTTTAGAAGAAAAAAGGCAAATTGCAGAAATAGCCACTAGATTCATAGTTGAGGGACAGTCTATAGCTATGGACGCTAGCACTACAAATTTAGAAATAGCAAAGGTCTTAAAAAATAAATTTCAAAAATTGACCATATTAACTAATTCCCTAGCTATAGCCAATGAACTTATGTATATGGATAACTATACGGTTATACTTACAGGTGGAATACTAAAAGGTGATGAGTTTTCGCTAGTAGGAGAGATAGCAGAAAATTATATAGGACAGTTTAATATAGATACGGCATTTATAAGTGCCAGTGGTGTTTCATTAAAAGGCGGAATTACGGATTATATATTTGATCACCTTCAAATTCAAAAGAAATTTATTGAAGTATCCCAAAATGTAATTGTATTGGCAGATAGCAGTAAATTTGATTCTATTTCCTTATTAAAAATATGTGATTTAGAAGAAGTAAATGTGATAATTACCGATGGCAATTTAAAAGAAAGTGTACTCCAAAAATATTTAAATACAGGGATAGAAGTTGTAAATAAGTAAAAATAGTATAGTAAAAAACAATAGAGTAAAAAAACAATATAGTAAAAAACCATATAGTAATAAAAAGCAATAGAGTAACAAAAAGCAATATAGTAACAAACCATGTTAATAGAAATATCCAACAAGGATAAACTATTTAATATGGTTTTTATTTTATATATAAGTGGTAAAATATATATGATTTTTTGTGGTGTTATGATAAAATCTAGGTAATAAATCAAATGAAACAGATATAAAAACAATTAAAACAAAAATAATACACGGTTATAGTAATGTTTATTACAAAAACTTACTATTATTATAATGGAAAGGTGGAATTATATGAAGTTATTAGAGGAATTTTTTAAAAATTTTGCTGATTTAATATGGGGTAATTGGCTTATTGCAACTTTAATGGGGGTTGGACTATATTATACGGTAATGACTAAATTTATTCAGTTTAGAAAGATGCCATATATATTTAATGAAACCCTTATCAAACCTTTTTTTAAGAAAAATAAGCATAAAGGAGAAGGAACCCTTACACCATTTCAAGCTTTGTGTACAGCCTTAGCCAGCTGCGTGGGAAATGGTAATATAGTTGGAGTTGCTACGGCATTGGTAGGCGGTGGACCAGGAGCTATATTTTGGATGTGGATGGCTGCGCTTTTAGGTATGGCAACAAAGTTTGGAGAAATTGTTATTGGTATGGCATACAGGGTAAAAGCAGATGATGGAACTTACGTAGGCGGGCCTATGTACTATATTTCTAAAGGACTAAAACTTCCATGGCTGGCATCTATATATGGATTTTGCTTATTCTACAAAACTGTGGAGGTAATTTAATACAATCCAATGCAGTGGCAGGAATAGTTCAAAATCTTACAGGAATCTCTCCCTTAATAACATCTATAATTCTTGTTATAGCTGTAGGGATTGTCATAATCGGATGGGTAAAAAGACTTGGTGCTTTTGCAGAAAAGCTAGTACCATTTATGTCTAGTTTGTATATATTATGTGGAATAATAGTTATAGTTGTTAATTTTAGAAATTTACCTTCAGTATTTGCAAGTATATTTCAAAGTGCTTTTAACTTAAAAGCTGGAGTAGCTGGTGCTGTGGGATATTCTATTAGAGAAGCTATGAGATTTGGAGTAGCAAGGGGCCTTTATTCTAATGAAGCAGGAGAAGGTACTGCACCAGTACTACATGCCTCAGCTATAACAGATCATCCAGTAAGGCAAGCGCTTTACGGTGTTACAGAGGTGGCTATAGATACTATATTTATTTGTACTATTACAGCCGTGGCTATTTTAAGCACTGGAGTTATTAGTACAGGAAAGCCTGCGTCTGTATTAACTAGTATAGCTTTTGGGCAAGTTCATCCAACATTTCAATATATAGTGGGTATAAGCATGATATTGTTTGCATATTCCACAATACCGGCAGAGTGGTATTTTGGAACTATAGGTTTAACTTATTTAGTTGGAGCTAAGAAAGCGGCATCTTTTAAATACATATTTGTATGCTTTACATTCTTGGGGTGTATAAGTAGACTTCCATTGGTTTGGTACATACAGGATTGTATTTTAGGATTGCTGATTATACCTAATTTAATAGCTATTTTATGCCTAAGTCCTAAGGTGTTTAAGCTTACTGAGGAATTTTTTAATCCAAAAAACCATTATATGGAATAAAATATAAATACACAAAATAACACAACAACTCCACTTAAAACAAAATAAATACTTGCAATTCCACAAAATTTATTATATACTTAAGTTGTTCCTAAAACAGTGAAATTTAAAAAACTAAAAATCATTTATACCTTTACAAATTATTTAAGGGAGGGTTTTCATTGAGCAAAAATGATAATAAAATGAAATGGATTAAACTTATTGTATTAATTTTAGGTGGAGGAACAATATTTAAATTATCATCTTTAAAAGATGCATTTTATGTTCCAATGCAGCAGTATTTACATTTAACACATACTCAAATAGGTATGGCTATGTCTGTTTATGGAATGGTTCAAACTTTTGGTAACTTTGCTTCAATCTATATAGCAGATAGATTTTCTAAGAAAAAGCTAATACCTCTTTCCTTAATAGGAGTTGGACTTGTAGGTTTATATTTATCCACATTCCCAGGTTATTTTGGAATATTAATTATTTGGGGACTATTCTCATTATTTGCAGAGGTAATTTACTGGCCAGTTCTATTGAAGGCTGTAAGATTACTAGGAAGTGAAGATGAACAAGGAAGAATGTTTGGATTCTTAGAGGCTGGTAGAGGTGTGGTTGATACTATAGTAGCATTCTCAGCTCTTGGAGTATTCGCATTATTAGGAAAAGGTGCAGCAGCACTTAGAGGCTCAATAATATTCTATTCAGCAGTGCCAATAGTAATTGGAGTTGTTTCATACTTTATGCTTGAAGATGACGTGATAAAAGATGTAGACGAAGATGGAAATAAAATAAGTAAGAATAAAGTTGCATTGCAAGGTGTTGCAAAAGCAATAAAAACACCAGAAATATGGGTTGTATCATTATCAATATTCTCAATTTATTCAGTATACTGTGGTTTAACTTATTTTATACCATTCTTAAAAGATATATATGCAATGCCTGTAACTTTAGTAGGAGCTTACGGCATCATAAATCAATATGGATTAAAAATGGTTGGAGGTCCTGTAGGCGGATTCCTAGTGGACAAGAAGGTTAAATCTGCAACTAAATATTTAAGAGGTGCACTATTAGTGTCAGCAATAGCAATGGGCGGATTTATAATGCTTCCTCACCAAAACATGAATATATATGTAGGAATGGCATTAACACTTGGATTTGGAGCTATAATATTCTCCATGAGAGCTGTATTCTTTGCTCCAGTAGAAGAAATAAAAGTTCCAAGAGAAATAAGTGGAGCAGCTATGTCTATAGCTTGTGTACTTGGATATTCACCATCTATGTTCGCATACACCATCTACGGAAGCATGCTAGACAGAGCACCTGGAATACAAGGGTACAGACATGTATTCATGACTATGATAGGCTTCTCACTTTTAGGATTTGTAATAACTAGCATATTACTTAAAATGATAAAGAAGAAAAATGTAGCAGCATAAAACAATTAATTCACATATTTAAGTGCCACTAGGTTATTACAAAATAGAGCTTGGTGGCTCTGTTTTATAATACTTTAACTTTTGAGCATAAATTTCAAGCTTTAAATTGTTTTTTTATATTTAATATTTGTTATTTATTATTTGTATTGTCAGGAGGAAAAAACATGAAAATTGGTTTAGAAACAGAAAGTTACCATTTACATTTTCAAAACGGTGGTATGGACATATTTGATTTTATAAGAAGAACTGCAGAGCTAGGATTAGATGGAGTGCAAATAAACATAATAAAGGATAAAAATTTAGATCCTGAATGGGGAACATTAGGTTCGGATGATCCTGAACACCTAATAAAAGTTAGAGAAGAAGTAGAAAAATACGGATTATACGTTGAAATAGATGCTAGAGGAACAGAGCCTAAAAAGTTTAAGAAAATTATAGAGGCAGCCCATATACTAGGAGCAGATATAATAAGAACCTATGTAAGCTGCGGTGGAATTTTAGAAGAAGAAATGGCAAGAGCTCCTAAGGACATAGAAGAAATACTTCCACTACTTAAAAAATACAGAATTAAACTTGCTATAGAAAATCACGAATACGAAACAGCAGAGGAAATGATAGAATTAATAAAGAAAATAAACAGCCCATGGGTTGGAATTACCTGTGATATAGGAAACGGAATGATGGTGTGGGAAGAACCAATAGATACAGTTAAAAAGCTGGCACCATATACTTTTACTACTCACTTTAAGGATCATGTAATTGTAAAAGAGGATGAGGAAGATTTTAGAGTTTGCGGCATTGCTATAGGTGATGGAAACATAGACACAGATGAATGCTTTAAAATATTAGTAGAAGACACTACACTACAAAGAATAAATATAGAAATGTGTCATCCATACACTGCTACCTTCAAAAAGGAAAAAGGAGCCGGTGGAGTTTTTGAACTGGGGAAAGGTGTATTTAAAGTGGAAAATCCACCAGCACCAGTAGATATAAAGCCAAGTCAATACTATTATCCACCAGAAGAGCATTTGGAAGCCATGATGAAATATCAAGATGAAGAAGTAAGAAAGTCAGCAAAATACATGTTAGCTTTAAGGGATAAATATTGTAGATAATAGTACAGGTTAGCTTTAAGGAATAAATATTATAGATAATAATGCAGGGAATTAGGCCGTAAGAAAGTAATGATGTTGCTTTTCTTAGGGCCTTTTGTTGTGGTGGAATTTCACACTAGGGGAATTGGAGGACAAATACGGAGAGGATTAGGGGACAAATTAGCAATTAGCAATGAACAATGTATTAGGGGGGAGTTGTGTTCAGAAAAGCTTAAGCAAATAAAATAAGGAGTAAGAATTAAGTTAAAGAGTAATAACCTTAATAAATATTAACCAAATTTTATACCATATTGATTTTATCAGAAGTTTAGCACTTAAAAATTTTTGGGGCGTGAGCCCGCTGATTTATAATGAATGATTGAGGGTTAGGTTAAAAACCATAAATTCTGATTTTTGCTGGAAATTTTAGAGAAAAAATTTGCATAATAAAAGCATCCTTTTTATAATAGTTTTTACTAGAAACCAACTTAAAAAGGATGCTGATAAAATGAGTAAAAGTTATTTAAAACAATTACTTACTTATATTAATAAGGTATACGATATAGGTGAAAAAATCAATAACTTAAAAGATAAAAGAATAAAATCTGATGTAAAAATTTCAACAATTACCTTCGTGGTGTTATTTGGATTTATGCTTCAGATAAGAAGTTTCAATAGATTAGAACATTGGCTTAAAAAAGGCAAGTTTAAAAAAGTAATACCTAAAAAAACTAAAATGCCACGCATTGATGCCGTTAGGCGCTCCTTAAGTGATTTTGATTTAGATGGATTAAAAGAAATTCATAAACATATAATAAAAACCATTGTAAAAAATAAAGTATTTAGAAATGGTACTATAGATAAATTAAAAGTAGTTGCCATA